>CAKUKL010000129.1 GCA_934662925.1 uncultured Oscillospiraceae bacterium
GGTCTATATTGTTCGATTACTTCAGCACCGTGCCGTCAGCCAGCGTGATGGTGTAGCCGTTGAAGTTGATGGTGCCGTTGTTGGTGAGGCTGGTCACGGTGCAGTCGCCGGTGAGGTTCCACGTGCAGCCGCTCTCCACGGTGATCACCGCGTTGTCGCTGACGGCGGAGCCGCCCTCGGCGTTGTCCACGATGTTGACGGTGCCGGTAAAGACGCTGCCGTTCTGGAGAGTCATGGTCAGGGTGGAGATGGTGTCCACGATGATGTCGCCGTCAAGGGTCTGGCCGTCGGCGGTGAACTCCACCTGCGCGCCGTTGCTGCCCGCGGTGCCCCAGCCATGGCTGGCGGAGTTGCCCACCACCCGGAGCAGGTAAGCGTCCGGGTCGTTGTTCAGCAGAGTCACGCCGGAGAGGGTGAGCAGGCAGTGAGTGTTGGTGATATAGAACATATCACCGTTTTCCGCCGTCAGGCTGCCGCCGGTCATGGAAAAGACGGAGGTGCCCACGTCCGCGTCGCCGCTCATGGACTGGTAGATCATGACGTTGTGAACGTTTTCATCGGAGCTGGTGCCCTTGGTGTCGCTCATGTTCCCGGTGACATCGCAGTTTTCCAGCGTGATGGAGTTCTTGCCCTCGATGACCAGTGCCTCGGAATTGTTGGCGGTGAGGGTGGCGTTCTTCACGGTGATGTCCGCGGTGGAGTAGACCGCCGGGGAGTTGTAGCCGTTGGAGGTGTACGTGCCGCCGTCCACATTGACGGTGCCGCCGCCCCGGTCGGAGCGGATGGCCGCCGAGGAGTTGCCGGAGGTCTCAACGGTCAGATCGCTGGCGTTGGTGGTGCCGCCGCCGGTGGTCTGGATGCCGCCGGAGTTGTCGGCGGTGGTGGTGATGGTGGAATCGGAGATGTTGACCGTCGTGCCGCTGCCGTAGCTGAACACGCCGTTGCCGTTCTGGGCGGAAGAGGTGACGATGGCGTTCTTGATAGTGACCGTGGCCCCGTTGGTGGCCAGCAGGGCGGCGTTCACGCCGTAGAAGTCGCCGTTTTCGGTATTGGAGGTGGCGCCCGCGCTCTTGTCTACGGTGACGCCGTCCAGCGTGACCGTTGCGCCGTCCACCCGCAGAGCGTTTTCGTCGTCGCCGGTGGAGGTGTAGATAGTATCGGTGTAGGTGCCGTCCTCAGTGATGGTGTTGGCGCTGTCGCCCTGCGTGACCTCGCTGCTTCCGCCGAAGCCGCCGCTTCCGCCGGGCGTGCCGCCGGGGCCGCCGCCCACGTTAACGATCTCGGCGGTGGTGACGGTGGTGCCGCTGACGGTGGCGGTGACCACGTCGCCTACGGCAAGGTCGTCCACCGTGATGCTCTCGCCGTTTTCGGTCAGCTCAGCGGAGGAGAAGTCCAGTGTGGCAGTCTCGTCCCCGGCGGTGAAGCTGCTGCCGCCGCCTATGCCGGAGGGGGCTTCGCCATCCGGCATCTCAGGGGGCGTGCCGCCGTTGTCGCTGGAGCTGTCGCCGTCGGGCTTCTCCGGCGGCGTCTGGTCGCTCTGGCCGTCGCTGCTGCCGGAAGGAGCGCCGGAGGGGGCTTCGCCATCCGGCATCTCAGGGGGCGTGCCGCGGTTGTCGTCGGAGCTGCTGCCGTCCGGCTTTTCCGGCGGCGTCTGGCCGCTCTGGTTGTCGCTGCTGCCGGAAGGAGCGCCAGAGGGGGCTTCACCGCTGGGCATCTCAGGGGGCGTGCCGCCGCTGTCGTCGGAATTGCCGCTGTCGGGCATTTCCGGAGGGGTCTGGGCATTTTCGCTGAGCTCGCCCAGCTGGAGGGTGACGGAGCTTCCGTCGATGGCCGTGATCTGGCCGGTGAGGGTCTGTTCGGTGATCTGGTCGGAGTCTGTCGCCGCCGTATTGCCGCAGGCGGTCAGCGATAGCGCCAGCGCCGCCGCGCAGAGAATGGAGCAGGTCTTTCTGCCTTTCATAAAAATGACCTCCTTTGTCATTGAATGCTGTTTGATGTCGGTCCACGGGGCCGGAGCGCTGTCCGTTCCTCCTGTGAACGCTGTCATTATCGCCCGGCAACCTAAAGACGACTTAAAGAAACGCCGAAAATTTGCGTCGGCGGCAAAAAAATTGAAATTTGATATTGACATTAAACCGCACTTTAATGTTATGCTGTTGTCGATCAGAAGGCGTCGGCGGGTCCTTCCCGCCCGCGGCCTGAATCCATAGAACCAAGGTGAAAGCAAATGAACAAGCAAACCAAAAATCTGACCCTTTCCGCCATGTTTATCGCCATCGGGCTGGTGCTGCCCATGATCACCGGCAACATCCCGCAGGTGGGGAACATGCTGCTCCCCATGCACATCCCGGTGTTCCTGTGCGGCCTGATCTGCGGCTGGCCCTACGGCCTTGCCGTGGGCGCGGTGCTGCCCCTGATGCGGTCCTTCCTCTTCGGGATGCCGCCGCTCTACCCGGTGGCCATCGCTATGACCTTTGAGCTGGCCACCTACGGCTTTGTGTCCGGGTTCCTCTATAACCGCTCCAGGTGGCAGTGCGTGATCGCCCTGTACCGCTCGATGATCGCCGCCATGCTGGCCGGGCGCGTCGTGTGGGGCGCGGCGGAGGTGATCCTGCTGGGCGTGGTCGGAAACGCCTTTACCTGGCAGGCGTTTATGGCCGGGGCGTTCCTGAACGCCATCCCCGGCATCGCGGTGCAGCTCATCCTCATCCCGGCCCTGATGGTGCTGCTGAACCGGACCGGTCTGGTGAAGTTCCGCCGCGCCGACTCCGAGACCGCCGCCGCCAATGGATGACCGCGGGGCGCTGCTCCGGCTGCTGCAAGGCGAGAAGCGCCGCCCGTTCCTCATTGCTATTGATGGCCGGTGCGCCGCCGGGAAAACCGCCCTCGCCGGGGAGCTTCAGGCCGCGCTGGGCTGCAATGTGGTCCACATGGACGATTTCTACCTTCCGTTTTCTGAGCGGACGGCGGAGCGGATGGCCCGGCCCGGCGGGAATATGGACTTCGACCGGCTGCTGTCCGAGGTGCTGCTTCCGCTGAGAAACGGGGAAAACGCGCTGTACCGCCCCTATGACTGCCATGCTGACCGCTTCCTGACAGCCCGGGAGCTGGATGGGGCGGCGCTCACCATGGTGGAGGGGTCCTACAGCTGCCACCCGGCGCTGCGGGAGCTATACGACCTGTGCGTTTTTCTGGATATTTCCCCGGAGACGCAGGAGCGCCGCCTGACGGCGCGAAATCCGTCCGCCGTGGAAGCCTTCCGGACCGTCTGGGTCCCCCGGGAGGAGCATTATTTTGACGCCTGTCAGGTCCGCGGCTGCTGCGGCCTTGTGCTCCGGGGCGAGTGAGCAAAAAGAAAGAGAGACACGAGGATCGTGTCTCTCTTTTTGTGTTGTAATAAGTTTTATTCCGGAGCGCGCAGCAGCTTGTCCAGATAGTCCGTGTCAAATTCCCCGGAGACGGCGTGAGCCGTTCTGGTCGCGGTCGGCGACGAGATGGACAGCTGGGCCAGCAGCGCGCCGTCCGCGCCGTACACCGCCGCGTCGTACAGGTATCCCGTGCTCATGCCGCCGAAGCTGTCCCGTACCAGCGTCACGGAGGAGAAATTGCCGCACAGGCGGCGGATGCTGTCGGGGTCCGTGACTCGGACGTGGGCGCCGGTCGTCCCATTCTTCAGCTCAATGTACGCCGCATCCTCCGCGGCGAGGTCGTATGTGACCGGACGCCGGAACTCCGCGATCCCCAGCGCGGCAAGGCCGCCGAGGATCGCCACGGCGATCAGTATGGCCGGCGATCGTTTGCGAACCTGTTTCTTCATACTGTCCCTCCTTACCGCAGGATCATGTCCATATCAATATTTTACCAGAACCGGCGTGGCAAAGCAAGGAGGATGTTGTTTTGACAACTATAACAAAGCGCGCCGGGAAAAATGGGAAGGCGTCCTACCTGATTCGCCGACGAGGGAGCGCCGATCCATCCCGACACTCTGTCAAACTGGTTCGGGGATTTTACGCGGCGGAATGGATTTACGGAGATCCACGTGCACAGCCTCCGGCATTCTTATGCGTCCTTGCTGATTGCCGAAGGAACACCGCTTGTCGTAGTCTCCCGCCGTCTGGGCCATGCTCAGGTGAGCACTACCGCTAATATTTACGCGCACGTCATTGCGTCGGCGGATGAGAAGGCGGCCCAGGTCTCGGAAAAGTTTGCTGACGTGATAGTATCGCACCCAAAGAAAAAGACCGCTTCAGCATAAGATCCGGCAGTTTTGCTTTTAGCCGTCTTGGAAAGATGGGCCTATGTCGGCCGCGAAAAAAGTTGGACGGTTTACAAATTATTTCGTGCGAATTTGTTGCATATTTCGTTCGGTTTGGATATAATGAGGATGAACCAAATCACGAAGAGAGGAACCAGATCATGTTGATTACCGCGACGGAACTGAAAAGCAATCTTGGAAAGTATCTTCTGCTTGCGGCAACGGAGGACATTTATATTACGAAAAACGGCAAGGTCGTTGCAAAACTCTCCAATCCCTATCAGGACAGAGTGGACATTGCAAAGTCTCTGTTCGGCATTCTTCCGGCTGATGTGACGTTGGAGGAAGCGAAGGAAGAAAGGCTGAGCCGCATATGAAAGCCGTCATTGATACCTGCGTCATCGTGGACGCACTGCAAAGCCGCGAACCGTTCTGCAAGGATGCGCAGTCGATTTTCCTGCTCTGCGCGAACCGGAGGTTTGAAGGCTTCCTGACGGCGAAAGCCATCACGGACATTTACTACCTGACACACCGGCAGACGCACAGCGACAAAGCGACCCGCGACGTTCTGACAAAGCTCTGTACATTGTTCGGTCTGCTGGACACCGCGGCGCTGGACATCCGCAAGGCAATTCCGGCAGAGATTTCCGATTTCGAGGATGCGGTGATGATCGAAACGGCGATACGCTCCGGTGTGGATTGCATCGTGACACGAAACACGAAGGATTACAGCAAAGCGCCAATCCCCGTATACGCTCCGGCAGAGTTTATAGAGCTGCTGACCGAAATAAGCGAAGATCAAACGGAATAGTCATCTGCAATGCCGCCGTTTCCGGCGGCATTTGCCTTTTGGCGCTTCAGCGTAAGATCCGGCAGCAAAATAGAAAGACGGTCAGGCTCAATAC
>CAKUKL010000130.1 GCA_934662925.1 uncultured Oscillospiraceae bacterium
CTCCGTCTGCACCAGCCCCTCGCACTCGTTGATCCATGCCGTCTTTGCCTCGTCGTCGAAGGCGTTGGGCTTGATGCTGTCCACCATGCTGATCACACTCTTCAGCGTCGCCATCCAGCACCCCCCTTTCTCTGAAATATAAAAACCGGGCGGCAGCTGCCGCTGCTGCCCGGTGTCTTATCATTTTCTCCGCCCTTCAAACCGGATGACAGCCCAGCGCACGCGGGTGTCATCCGGAAAGGAAGAAGGCGGGAGCGAATGCGCAGCTTTCGCCATCCGGCGGAAGCGGAGCGCGGCGAGCGTCTTCTGACGTGCCGCCGCCCTCTCTTCTCAGCCGTTCCCGGCCAGCTGCGTGATCAGCGCGTTGTACTTTACCTTCAGGTCGTTGGCCAGCGTCACCACAGCGTCGAACTCCGCCTTCGTCGGCGCGGAGCCGGCCGCAGCCGCCCCGTCCGCCGCCGTGACCTTGGCCGAGGTCTTGACCGCGCCCGTCTTCAGCTCGCCGGTCACTTCGAGGTTGGTGAATCTCGTGTAGTCAGCCATCGCGCATCCCTCCGTCAGGCGGAAATGAGCTGGCTGCCGCCGGTCACGCCGCCCACGGCATAGCCGCGCCAGTCGTTAAAGCCCGCGATGAACCGGGCGTAGCCCTTCCACACGTTGGCGTCGTTGCTGCTCAGCTCGCTGCGCACCTCCAGCTTCACGCGGTCGAGCCACATGGCGCTGCCGTACTCGTCGTTGTACCGCTTGTCCAGCAGCACCCACGGAGAGGTGCCGTCCGCGATAAACTGGTTCAGGTAGGGCCACACCACCACGTTCCACCGGCCGAAGTTGTAATTGAAGCCGTTGTTGGCGGTGGCGGGGTCCTTATCCGCGCCGATGGCCGCGAACACGTCCTTCTTCAGCTTGTAGTCGTTGGGGATGAGGATGGTGGTGGGCGCCACATCCAGCACCTCGTCGTTGTCGCCGCGGAAGTCCTGCATCTTCGCCTCCATGGCCATCAGCGCGTCGTTGCTGAAGGCGTCGGCGAACAGGTTGGACTGGCTCTTCTTCCCCAGCTTGCTGGGATGGTCCGCGGCAAACAGGCACTTGCCGTCCGCGCCCTTCACGTCGAAGGTCTTGCCGCTGAAGGTCATGGTGCTCTTCTTCTGGATGGCCGCGCCGATGAGGGCCGCGCCGAACTTCTCACGGGTGCGGTAGTAGCTGGTGATGAAGCCCGCCGGCTGCTTCTTCAGGTCCATGAGCTTCGCGTCCTCCACGATCTCGCGGGACAGGGAGAAGCTGTTCTTCCAGGTCATGTGCTCCATGAACTTGGCAAAGCCCTCCTGCATGCCGTCCACGGGGTAGTCGCCGTTCTCGCCCACGGGCTGGAAACCGTCCATGGCCGTCATGGTGGAGAACTTCTCGCCCCAGTGGCTGCTGGTGCCCATGTTGAACAGCTCCGGCAGCATGCTCTGCTGCTCAAACGCCTCGCCCCTCTTTTCGAGGAACATCTTGATGGGCTCCTGGCTCTTGCCGAAAATGCTGTCCTGAAGGCCGGAGCCCTCAGTAAAGGTGATATTCGCCATTATTTGCTGTACTCCTTTCGTCTCTCTTGATTTGCGGAATATGCCGGTTTCTCTCCCGCCTCGCAGAGTTTCCGCCCGCAGGCGGAAATAAATTCAAATCATTTCCCGGCGCGGCATGTACGTGCCGGGAAATTCTTCTCGCGGAGGGAACGTGCGAGCGTCAGCGAGTGCGCTGAGCGGAGCGCGTCCCCTTCCAAAGAAGAGCCCAGCGTCAGCGGGTCTTCTTTGGCTTAAAAGCGCACGCGGCACATGCTGCCGCTGGCGGTGCCGTCCATATACACCACCTCGGCCACGCCGCTGGTGGTGGTGCCCGTGACCTTCAGCGCGTCTGTGTTCAGCGTCACCTTGCTGCCCAGCTTCACGCTGGTGGCCGCGGCGGAGAACTCCGTCTCAAAGATCATGTCGTGGTTCACCCGGATGACCGGGATGATGTCCCCCGCGGTGCAGGCGCTCTCCCGCTCGCACATGGAGATGTAGGTGGGGGCGTTGGCCCCGGTGGCCAGCGCCAGCTGGCCGCTGCTCATCACCAGCGCCATGCCCACCTTGGGGGTGATAGCGCCGGCGGGCAGATATTCGATGCCGGGCACCCGGTTATCGTCAATGGAATGGATCTTGAATGCCATGTTTCCGTGCTCCCTTCTTAGCTTTTTCTGTGTGTCCTGTTGTAGTGCGACTGGATCTCCGCATCCGTGGCCCCGGGGTTCAGTGCGCGGTACATTTCCTTGACGTCCGCCGGCACGCTCACGGCCCCTGTGCCCCGCTCCCGGGTGGCGCCCATGTGCTGCTTGCTCTGCACGCTGTTGATGGCCGCCTGCCTCGTAGCCTGGGCCGCGCTGCTGGTCAGAGCCTCGAAGTTCGCAAGCCGGTAGGCGTCCACCAGTGTGTTGCCCCGCTTTACCAGCTCGTAGAACTTCGGGTAGGTCTCCATGGCCGCCAGATCCCGCAACTCCCGGATGTTGGGGTTGAGCTTCCCGATCTCCCGGAGCTGCTCGTCCATCTTCACCCGGGCCTGGGCCTCATTGGCTTCCTTCTGCGCCCGCTCGGCGGCGGCCTGGGCTTCCCGCGCCGCCTTTACCTCCGGCAGGTCGCTCACGAACGCGTTGAACTCCTCGTCGCTCATGCCGCTCTTTTTCAGCACGCGGTCCTTCCGCTCTGCGTTGTACCGCTGCCGGTATGCTTCGTATTCTTCCTTGGTCGTGATGGGCTGCTGGGTGTACGGATTGGTCAGCCCGCTGTTCCGGAACGCCTCGTCGATCAGGCGCTTCGCCTCTTCCTGGGCGGATCTGCGCGCCTCCTCCACGGCGGCGTCCCGCTGGGCCTCTGCCTTTCTCCGTGCCGCCGCAAATGCCGCGTTCTGCTCCGGCGTCTGCGGCGTCCGGCCCGTATCACTATGCTCCTCGCCGGCGGCCTGCTCGTCATCCGCCACGCCGTCGGCAGCTGTGTCCTGCGTCTCTTCTCCGGCAGGTTCGGCGGCCTCCTGCTCTTCTGCGCCTTGCGCCTCTTCGGCCTCGTCCTGAGCCGTTTCCGGCTCAGCAGGTTCGGCGAGTTCCTGCTCGTTTCCGCCTTCGTCAATGCCAAAAAGTGCGCCGTAGTCGATCTCCATCTGGTGTACTCCCTTCTGCTGTCACATTGCATTTTTACGCTGTTGCTGCGATTTCAGGGCTTCAGATCCCGCTTTACTTACTCTTGTTACTTCTCAGGTCGTTGCCGGTCTTCACGGTGCCGCTGCCCTTCTTGTTGTCGCCGCCGAAGGGAGCCTTCACCACCTGCGCGCCGGTGTTCTTGATGCTGCCGGCATAGGTCTTCTCCGCCATTGCTTTCGCCTCCTTCCCTTGTGACCTTCATCTTCTGTCCACCCCGTATGGTTGTCCTGTTTCACGGCGGGCGGCGCGGGCGCCCCAAACCCGCGCGCCCACCGCTTCAGGAGGTCCGGCTATACCGGAATCATGGGAAAATTATCTTTTTAACCGAGCATTCCCGCTGACGCGCCGGAATCTCTCGCCGCGTCCTGTTTTGCCTTCAGGATAGCAGCCTGTGCGCTCTGCGCATCCAGCCCGCCGGCCTGCTGCCGCTGCACTTGGGCCTGCTGCATCTGCGCCTGCTGTGCCATCTGCTGCTGAATCTGCTGCTTCCGCATCTCCTCTTCGAGGTATGCCCGCGTCTCTCCGGCGCCCGGATAGTGCAGCAGCTCCATCTTCGTCCAGAACAGGATGAGCGTCTGGATCTGCGCCGGGTCTCCGAAGGCCCCGGTCTGCAAATTCATCCGGGTCTCCTGCCACATGGCTTCCCGGTTGCTGGCCAGCGGCGCGGACGTGTCGCAGCTGAACAGGAACTGGTCGTTCCAGCACCATTCCCCCGCTGCGTCCTGCTCCAGAAAGTCGTACCGGTTGAACGTCTCGTACTGCGCGTTTCCGTGGATGTCGTTGGATACCACCGGCCGCGGCTCGTCCGTGTATGCCAGCTTGAATTTGAACATGGCCTCGAACAGCGCCGCATAGGCCGCGTCCTTCATCACCCGCTTGCTCTCCAGCCGTCCGGCGCTCTGGGCCGCGGCGAACTCCTTGGCCTTGCCGCTGGTGGCCGTGGCATCCGTCCGCCCCTGAAAACTGTCCGTGATGCCGATGAGCTGCCGGGCCTCTTCGTATACCTGCGCCAGATAGGTGAGATCCTGCTGGATGTTCCCCTGAAGGTCGTATACGTCGATGAGCGCCTTGCTGGCCGCGTTCCCCGGCCGGATGACCTTCATATCGTCCGTGTCCACCCGGATGCTGGCCTCGTCCGGCAGCGTGATGTAGCTTCCGGATTTCAGCAGCTTGTCGATGATCTTGGTCTCGATCCGGTTGGTGGTGTTCTGCTGGTCCGCGATATTGTCGATGTCGCTGTCCCCCAGGAACCGGCCGTAGACGCTCACGTTTTTCTGGAGGATCACCGGGAAGATGTCCGGCTTGTAAAAGGGGACCCGCGTCGGCTCCTCGACGATCTCCACCACCGGCAGGCCCATCTCGTCCACCACCGTGTCGGATGCCGCTTCTCTGCGTACCATGCCGCCGATGGTGCTGCCGTCGCTTCTGGTGATGGCCACCGGGATCTCCTCGTATCCCTCTTCCGTCTCCTCCCAGCGGCTCCCGCCGCAGTACGGGCACGTTTTCCCGCCCCGGCGCTCCGGCTTTCCCGGGTACGGGATCAGCTCCTCTCCCGTCCAGTGCATCGCGTCTCCCGGCCCTGGCAGCTCTGCCCACAGTTCTGCTTCCCCCGTCCCCCCGGGGAGGACGGAGGGGGTCTCCGGTGGAACCGGTTGTCTCAGCTCCGCTTCGGTCGGCTCCACCGCGCCGCACTTGGCGCACCTGCGCAGCCGCCGGGCCTGATAGTCTTCCAGATCCTCCAGCTGCGTGTCGTTCACCCAGCTGTAAAGGCCGATACCGCCCTTGTCGTTGCGGTAGTATGCGATGTACTGCGTCACCAGATCGTCCGCCGTGGATGCGCTGCCGCTGCCCTTGATGTCCGGCTCTTCCTCTGTCTCGTCCCGGACGTCCACGCCGTAGCGCCGGCGGATGTACTCCTTTGTCTGGGGGATCTTCAGGATGACGT
>CAKUKL010000131.1 GCA_934662925.1 uncultured Oscillospiraceae bacterium
GGCGGCCAGCTTGCGCACCGGGGTGAGGAAGGTGGAGATATACAGGGCGAAGGTCACAAGGTCGATATAGTCCATCTGGCCCTTCATGATGAAGTAGCCGCCCGCGGCGATGGTCAGCACGTTCATCACCGGCAGGGCGAACTCCAGTCCGGCGTTGTAGATGGCCATGGCCTTGTAATAGCCCCGCTTGGCCCCCTTAAACTTGTCGTTGGAGGTGCGGAACTTCTCATTTTCCTGATCCTCGTTGGCGAAGGCCTTGGCGGTGCGCATGCCGGAGATGGAGGACTCCAGCTGGCCGTTGATACCCGCCATGTTCTGCTTGACCTGAACGGAGGCCTTCATCATCCGCCGCCGCTGGATGACGGTAAAGATCACGAACACCGGCACCACCGCGAACACGATGAGGGCCAGCCGCCACTGGATGGTGCACATCAGGCAGAAGGCGCCGATGAGGGTGACCAGCGAGATGAACAGATCCTCCGGCCCGTGGTGGGCAAGCTCGGTGATCTCAAAGAGGTCGTTGGTGGCCCGGCTCATGAGCTGGCCGGTGCGGTTCTTGTCATAGAAGGAAAAGGACAGGTCCTGCATGTGCTGGAACAGGTCCCGGCGGATGTCCGCCTCGATGAGCACGCCCATCATGTGGCCGAAGTAGGTGACGATAAAGTGCATCCCGGCCCGGAGGGCATAGGCCCCCAGCAGGATGCCCATAACGGCGAAAAACGTCCCGAACAGGCCGCTGGGCAGCAGGGACTGCATGGACAGCCGGGAGACATAGGGAAAGGCCAGATCCACCAGCGCGATGCCAAGGGCGCAGCACATATCGAGGATAAACAGCTTCAGATGGGGCTTATAATAGGAGAGAAATATGGGGACGTATCCCCGCTGGAAACGGTCTTGCTGCATGTCGGTCAGGGCTCCTTTTTTTAATTCATAGTCATGATGTATAGTATACGAAGGAAACCCGGACTTGTCAACGGCGGCCCGGGGGCATATAATAAGGCAAACGAGGAACAAAAGGAGGGAACGCTGTGGATACCGATCTGCTGACATGGTCCCAGCGCGGGCGGCTGTGGGTGCGTCTGGGCATCCGGGCGGCGCTGACGGTGGGGGCCGTCCTGCTGCTGGTGTTCGTGGTCGCGCCGCTGGTGTCTCTGATGATGCCCTTTGTGCTGGCGCTGATCCTGGCGTGGCTGCTCAATCCGCTGGTGCGGTGGCTGAAAAAGAAGCTCCCCCTGTCCCGGAAGGCCATTTCTCTTATCTTGCTGCTGCTGGTATTCGGCTGCATCGGCGGGCTGCTGTACGCGCTGGGCCACGCGCTGGTGGTGCAGGTCATTTCCCTGTTTGAAAACTGGCGGCCCATCCTGAACAGCGTGCTCAATACCATCGACAACGTAGGCGCCTGGCTCCACGGGCTCAGCGGGATGCTCCCCGAGGGGACGGCGGCCACCGGCGAGGAGCTGACGGCGAAGCTGGCGGAGTGGATCGGCGGCCTCGATCTGTCCGGCTACATTTCGGCGCTGGCGGGCCGGGCCACGGGGATGCTGTCCGGCCTTCCGGGCTTTGCGGTGGCAACGGTGGTGTTCCTCATGGGCAGCTACTTCATCACCAGCGACTATCCCCGGCTGCGCGGTCTGGTCACCGAGCAGATCCCGGGCAATATGCGGGCCTTCTGCGGCGAGGGGCGCCGGATCTTCATGGAGGCCTTCGGCGGCTACCTGAAGGGGGAGCTGCTGCTGAGTCTGGGTGTGTTTCTCATCCTGCTGGCGGGCTTTTTGCTGACGCGGCAGCCCTACGGGCTGGTGCTGGCCTTCGTGCTGGCGGTCATGGACTTCATCCCCATCATCGGCTCCGGCACCGCCATGGTGCCGTGGGCGGTGATCGACCTCATTCTGGGCAACTACCGCCACGCCGTCGGCTTTATGGTCATCTGGGGCGTCGTGGCCCTGTTCCGCCGTCTGGCGGAACCCAAGGTGCTCAGCGGCCAGATGGGCCTGTCCCCCATCCTGTCGCTCATCGGCATTTACGTGGGCATGAAGGTGGGCGGCGTGCTGGGTATGGTGGTGGGTCCGCTGCTTCTGCTGGTGTGCATCAACCTGACCAAGCTGGGCATTTTCCGGCCGGTGGCGTGGGACATCCGTCTGGCGGCGCTGGACGTGGCGGCCCTCCTGCGGGAGGGCCGCCCCCCGGAGAGCGGCGGCGGAGCGGACGGCTCCGGTGACCCGAAACAGTGAAAAAACGACGATCTCCCGGCGTTTTTGCGCCGGGAGATCACTTTTTCAGAAAAGTTTCAGCCTAAGTTTATAATCAATTCGGTTTGATTTCACACTCTGGACATAATTTCGCGGTACCTTATGTTCAGAACAAAAAGGAGTGACAGTTATGTATCCTTATGATAACGATAACAACATGAACAACGGCCCCGCCAACTGGGACAGCGACAGCACCACTTACCACTATAGCTACAACAACAACCCCCAGCCCTCCGTCCCCCAGCCGGAGCAGCACAAGAAGGCCCATAAGAGCCATCGCACCGCCGGGAAGGTCGCGGCACTGGTCCTGTGCTGTGCGCTGGTTGGCGGCGGCGCGGGCGTGGGCGGCGCGGCCATCTACTCTGCGGCGTCCGGCGGAAACGGCGGCTCCAACACCGTGAGCACCATCTACCAGAACAAGACCCCCACCACCACGGTGAACGTCTCCACCGCCGACGGCATCAAGGAGATGAGCCTCAGCGAGATCTACGCCTCCTACGCCGACTCCTGCGTGTGCGTCAACGTGACCGCCACGGTGCAGCAGGGCTTCTACCAGTATGAGGCCAGCGGCGCCGGCTCCGGCTTCATCATCAGCGAGGACGGCTACATCGTCACCAACTACCACGTCATCGACGGGGCCAACTCCATCAAGGTCACCCTGAACAACGGCGAGAGCTATGACGCCACCCTCATCGGCGGCGAGGAGCTCAACGACGTGGCCGTGCTGAAGGTCAACGGCGTCACCGGCCTGAAGCCCGTGGTGCTGGGCGACTCCGACAGCCTTGTGGTGGGTGAGACCGTCTCCACCATCGGCAACGCCCTCGGCTCCTACTCCTTCTCCCAGACCTCCGGCACCGTGTCCGCCACCGGCCGCTCCGTTACCATGAGCGACGGCACCGTGATGAACATGATCCAGACCGACTGCACCATCAATAACGGCAACTCCGGCGGCCCCCTGTTCGACCAGTACGGCCGCGTGGTGGGCATCACCTCCGCCAAGCTGTCCAACAACGGCAGCACGTCCAGCTCCGAGGCCACGATTGAGGGCATGGGCTTCGCCATCCCCATCAACGACGTCATCGACATTATCACCGACTACATGCAGTACGGCTATGTCACCGGGCGGCCCTCCATGGGCATCACGGTGGCCAGCATCACCGAGCAGTACCAGAGCACCTTCGGCTGGCCCGCCGGCGTGTATGTCAACTCCGTGGAGTCCGGCTCCTGCGCCGAGGCCGCCGGCCTGAAGCAGGGCGACATCATCACCAAGCTGGGCGACACCGAGGTCACCTCCGTCAGCGAGCTGTCCTCTGCCAAGAATCAGTTCAAGGCCGGTGAGAGCACCACCCTGACCATCTACCGCTCCGGCGAATACCTGACGGTGAACATCACCTTCGACGAGCAGACCGCCAGCACCACCGCCAATTCCGGCACCACCGATGACAGCCAGAACATCGGCGGTTCCGACAACATCCAGAACGGCAACGGTTACGGCTATGGCTACGGCAATGGGAACGGCAGCAGCGGCTACGGCTGGCCCTTCGGCGGCTGAGCTTCAGTAAGATAACGCCCATGGCGGCGATGAAATAAAGCGCGCATAAAGCGGCCCGCGCCGGAGCTTCCGGCGCGGGCCGCGATTTTTGCGATGCAGGTCAGGCAGACATGGCGGCGATCTCCGCCTCGGCCTCGCCCCGGGTGTCTGCGGAAAAGCAGAACGCTCCGTTCAGATAGACCTCCACATGACCTCTTACAAATTCCAGTTCATACATTTCAGGCACACCCTTTCGTCTTTTGCTGTCCTGATTATACGAAAGAAGATGTCCCATAAAACGGACAATAACGGAAAATCCGCCCCGCAGGCTTTGCGGGGCGGATTTTGCTTTAAATCAGGGTCAGTGCCGGGACGCCGTGGGCGGCGGCCCAGTCCCCCTCCCGCCGGTGGCAGGAGAAGAGCAGGATCTGCCGCTCTTTCCCCAAGTCCCGGAGCAGGCCGAGGGCCAGCGCCATGCGCTCCTCGTCGAAGGCGGCGAGGGCGTCGTCCAGCCAGATGGGGGCGCCGGGGAGCGTCAGGCGGCACAGGGCCAGCCGGACGGCCAGATAGAGCTGCTCCGCCGTGCCGGTGGACAGGGCGAGGGCGGTGTGGGGCAGCGGGCTGTCCCCCGCCGTGGCCTGAGCGGAAAAATCCCGGGCCAGCGAGAGCTTCCGGTATTTCCCGCCGGTGAGGGCGGCGAACAGCTCCCCCGCCGCCTGATTGAGGGCCGGGGAGAACCGCTGGCGCAGGGCGTCGTTGGCGGCGGAGAGGGCGTCCATGGCGTCGCTGACGGCGTCGTACTCCTCCGTGCGGACGACCAGCGCCGACTGGAGCTGCCCCCGGCGGGCTTCCAGCTCGTCCGGGCCGCCCATCTGCTGGAGCGCGCCCTCCGCCCGGGAAAGGCTGTCCCGGCAGCGGGCAAGCTCTGCTTCCACCGCTTCCAGCCGGAGCTTGGTGTCCGCCCTGGAGCGGGCGGGGGGCTCCAGATATTCCAGCGTGTCGAACTCCCGTGCGCCCTGTGCCTTCAGGTCGTCCACCCGGCTTTGCAGGTGGCGGAGTTCATCCTCCGCCCGTTGCCGGGCGGCGAGGTAGTCGGCGTGCCGCCGGGCCTGCTCCTGCCAGTCGCCGTGCTCCGGCTCCTCCGGGATCTCCATGGCTTCCAGCGCCTGATGGGCCCGGAGCCGGGCCTGATTGTAGGCCAGCAGCCCCGCCGCCGCGCCGATGAGCAGGTACAGGCAGAAATTCGGGCTGAGGGGCAGGATCTTCAGGCCTATGAGCACCCCCAGC
>CAKUKL010000132.1 GCA_934662925.1 uncultured Oscillospiraceae bacterium
GATGTATATCACTGGTGGATGGAGGACGGAATTTTGCCGGGCCAGAACGTATTGGAGGGATTTGAAGTTGACAAACTTTGAGTTTTACACGCAGGACCCGCAACGGCTGTCCTGCCTGCTGTATATGGCCATAGACGATGCGCTGGAGGCTAAGGGGTGCTGGAACAATCTGAAGCTTCCGGGGGCGGCGTCCAAAAACGCAAAGCAAGGCGATGTCGTCGAGTGGACCGACTGGCTGATGGAGGAGAGACAAAATGAACAGTGAAACCCGTTATTTCAGCGTCACCGGCAAGGTGTATCTGGACCGGGACGACGTGCTGGCGTGGCTCGGTACGTACATGGCCGAGGACGATGAACTGGACGAGGACTACCAGCCGACCGACGACGAGTGGCTGGGCTGTGCGCAGGAACTATTCGAGGATGACGAGATCCGCTGGAGCGAGAGCAGCCTGATCCCGGATTAAAGGGGGGGATGAGATAGTGCTTGAAATAACCCCCATGACGCTGAAAGAGGCCAACGCATACGTTGAGCAAAACCACCGGCACCACGGGCCTGTGGTGGGGCACAAGTTTTCAATAGGCTGTTCCGACGGGGAGAAAATCGTGGGCGTGGCTATTGTGGGCAGACCTGTGGCGCGGCATTTAGACGACGGGTGGACGCTGGAGGTAAACCGCCTCTACACAGACGGAACCCGCAACGCCTGTTCCATGCTTTACGCTGCCGCATGGAGAGCCGCCCGCGCCATGGGGTATAAACGTCTGGTGACCTACATTCTGGAGAGCGAAAACGGGGCCAGCCTCCGGGCAGCTGGCTGGAAGTGCGTGGGACAAGCTGGCGGCCTCCGGTGGACCGGAAAGCGCAGGCCGGAGGTTGACCTGTACCCGGCGCAAATGAAAATCAGGTATGAGCGAATAACGGAACCGAGGTGATGCCCGATGATCCGCGTGGTGATCGACGTGGCGGCGCCGGAAGGACTGGCGCTGGCGGTCAAGGAGCAGCTGGCCATGCTGCTGGAACGGTACGGCGATACCCGGGTGGTGTCGGTGACGCCCACGGGGCCGGAGAAGAGTTTTGTCGGGAGGAGGTGAGCGGGGATGCGGGAGAGCTGCGCGGCCTGCGCCCATGGGATGTGGGAAGAGTGGCCCGGGCGCAGGATCGCGCTGCGGTGCGGGTACAAAGCAAAGCCGTATGACGCCGGGCGAGCGGGCGGCGCGCTTATGACGAGGCCGGAGGCCGTGTACGGGCGGACGGTGCGGATCGTCCCGGCGGCGCACAGGGCGTGCGCGGACGGTCCGCCGCCGGCATGGTGCCGCGGCTTTTTCACAGGGAAAGACAATGAGTAAAGAATTGCGTCATGCCTCCGGAAACAGGGGCATGACGGAGCCTTTTACGGAAAGCAATACATTATACATATACGCGCGTACGCGCGTTATCGAAGTCCTTAGAGCGTTAGGTTTAGGGCCATGAGGCGCGGGAAAAAGAAAAAACGGAGCGTGAGGATCGGATGGGATACGGGTACTGGGTGATCAGGACGTACAGGGCGGGCGCCGTGGGAGAGAAGATCAAATACTGGGTGCCCGGAGAGAAGCCCACGAAGTCAGAGAGGAAGATCCGGAGCGACATCCGCCAGCAGCAGCGCAACGAGGCAAACGCGGAGAAGGGGATGGCCCGGCTCATCCACGCGAACTTCTCACCGAAGGATCATCTGGTGGGGCTCAATTACGCCGCCGTGCCGGAGGGGCTGGGGGTGGACGAGCTGTACGAGTGGGCAGACCATCAGGGCAAGCTGTGGGCAAAGCGGGTGCGCCGGGCCTGCCGGGCGGCGGGGATACCATTCCGGTACATATCGACCACATCGGACCTGGACGGCAAGACGGGGGAAGTCGTCCGGGTGCATCATCACGTCATTGTCAACGCAGAGGCGCTGGAGATCGCGCTGGCGAAGTGGACGGCAGGGGGGACGCACCACGAGCACCTGTATGATCAGGTGGATCAGACGCCGCTGGCTCACTACCTGCTGGTTCAGGTGCGCCACCGCCCGGATGGGAAGAAGTATTCGCCCAGCCGGAACCTGACCATCCCGCAGCCGAAGGACAGGATCGCCGTGTCCGGGGCGGAGCTTCAGGTGCCCCGGGGCGGGCAGCTCCTCCAGCGAGCAGGATGGATGCCCGGGATGCCGCAGTATATCCGGTACATTTTGCCGGAGGTCGGGAGAATCAGGAAGGGGTGTCGCGGGTGTTCCGGTATAAACGGGGGGTAAAGGCGGACTACAACAGGCAGGGGTATATCTACTTCGTGTCGCGGCAGTACCGGAAGCTGGACGCGGCGGCCCAGAAGAAGATTCGGAACCTGTGCGCGGAGTGCGGCGGGGAATACCACCGGGCGCTGTTTGAGTTCGTGACCACGGACGAGAGCGCCACGGCCCTGTCCCTGCGGCACCACATGGACAGGGCGACGCTGTACCGCAAGGTGCGGAAATATTACGAGAAGTTCCCGGCGCAGCTGTGAGACACACGTGCAGACGAAGGTCTGGGCGCTTTTTTTGCTGCCCGTTGTCACGCTGCGGATTGGGCGTGCGGCCGGGTCGCTTTCGCGCGTCGTCGCAAGCTGCGTATCGCTCGTTTCCGCCTTTATGCGAAAACTTGCTCACTGCGCTGCTCCTCCTTTCCCAGTGAAGCAGGCTTCACTGGGTTCCCCTTTGGGCTGGTCTGCGGACGCAAGTTATACTAACGTCCACCCCGTAGGGTGGGGGTTCCTCAAAGGGGGCTGGTCCCCTTTGAAGGCGCGTCGGCGTCAGCCGGTAACGGCATTCCCGCAGGAATGCCCGCGCCTGCCTATCCTCCGCGCTTCTATGTTGCGACTCAGCGACACGTTTTTAGGCGTACCATGGTACCGTGACGGGGCATGCAGCACACGCAGCAAGTCCCAGCGGGTGGGCATCGCGGTTTCAGGCGGGATTTTGAGCGATGCGGGGAAGCGAGTAGTTTTTCCCCACGGTATGCGCAGGCGCACGTGCGCGAACCTATAAGCGCCGGAAGGAGGAACGGCGAAATGGCGAGCGGGAGACCGAAAAAGTATACGGCAAAGACGCTGCGGAAGGCTGCGGCGCGGTATTTCCGCAGCATATCCAGAACGGTCCCGGCAAGGGACGACACCGGCGGGATCATCCGGAACGACGACGGCGAGGAGATCCGGGTGGTGCAGTACATCGTGCCGCCCAGCATCACGGAGCTGTGCATCTATCTGGACATCGACCGGAGCACATGGCAGAACTACGCGGACGAGCAGGGCGAGCCGGAGCTGGCGGCGGTATGCCGGGAGGTGCGGGCCCGGATCGAGGCGTATCTGGAGCGGGAGCTGCTGACCCGGGAGAAGAGCGTACAGGGGATCATCTTCAATCTGCAGAACAACTACGGCTGGAAGCAGAAGACGGAGGTGGGCCTTGACCGGGAGACCCGGAAGTGCGCGGTGAGCTATCAGGAAAAGCTGGCGATGCTGCGCATGGACGACCCGGAGAGCTGCGATGAAGACGAAATGGACGAAGGCTGAACTGGACGCCATGAGCCGGGAGGAGGTAGAACGGCTCTACGACATCGTGACGTGGTACGAGGGTCTGCGGGAGACCAGCAACGAGACGTTCCTGCCGCTGTTCGCGGACCGGCACCGGTACCTCGTCCTGAAGGGCGGCGGCGGCTCGGGAAAGTCCATTTTCGCGGGCAGGAAGATCATCGAGCGGGCGATAAACGAGAGGAAGCACCGGTTTCTGGTATGCCGGAAGGTGGCGCGGACGCTGCGGGAGAGCTGCTTCAAGCAGATACTGGGCCAGCTGGCGGAGTTCTACCCGGACGGCGGGTACAAGGTCAACAAGAGCGACATGACCATCAGCTTCCCAAACGGGAATGAGATATTGTTCGTAGGTCTGGACGACGTGGAAAAGCTGAAGTCAATCTACAACATCACGGGGATCTGGATCGAGGAGCCCAGCGAGCTGCTGGAAGGAGACTTCAACCAGCTGGACATCCGTCTGCGCGGCAGGACGGAGAACTACAAGCAGATCATCCTGACGTTCAACCCCATCAGCATCCAGCACTGGCTGAAGAAGCGATTCTTCGACCGGCGGGATCCCCGGGCCCGGGTGCATGAGAGCACGTACAAAGACAACCGGTTTCTGGACGCGGCGGCCATCCGGACGCTGGAGAGCTTCCGGGAGACGGACGAGTACTACTACCAGGTCTACTGCCTGGGCATGTGGGGCGTGACCGGCAAGACGGTATTCGACGGGAAGGCCATCGGCAGACGGCTGCAGGAGCTGAAGCCGCCGGCGCGGACCGGCCTGTTTGCATATGCGGACGACGGGCTGAAGCTGACGGACATCCGCTGGGAGGACGAGCGGGAGGGCTGCATCCGGATCTACCGGGAGCCTGAGAGGGGGGCGCCCTACGTCATCGGCTGCGACACCGCGGGAGAGGGCAGCGACAGCTTCGTGGCCCAGGTGCTGGACAACCGCACCGGGGAGCAGGCGGCAACGCTCCGGGGGCAGTTCGACGAGGACGTGTTCGCCCGGCAGGTGTACTGCCTCGGGATGTACTACAACACGGCGCTCATCGGCGTGGAGACCAACTTCTCCACCTATCCGGTGATGGAGCTGGAGCGGCTGCGGTACCCGAAGCAGTACGTCCGGGAGAGCATCGACGACTACACCCACAAGATCCGGCAGAGCTTCGGCTTCCAGACGACGCCCAAGACCCGGCCGGTGATACTGGCGGAGCTGATCCGGACGGTGCGGGACGACATCAGGGCGGTCAACGACGAGACGACGCTGCAGGAGATGCTGACCTTCGTCCGGAACCCGGAGACCCTGAAGCCGGAGGCGGAGCCGGGGGCCCACGACGACTGCGTGATGAGCCTCGCCATCGCGCATTTCATCCGGCCGCAGCAGAACTATCTGGCGGCGGCGCCGGACGAGGCGGAACGGAAATGGACGGCCTCCATGTGGGAGGACTACGAAAGCGCGACCCCCGCCGAACGGGAGTACCTGGTGAAAAAG
>CAKUKL010000133.1 GCA_934662925.1 uncultured Oscillospiraceae bacterium
GCATACCGCTGTGGCGGTATGCCGGGAGCTTTTCTTCCGGAACATATCAAAACGCAGATCAGGCGCTTATCTTCTAAAAAATCAAAGCGACGATACCGGCGGCGAGCGCCGCGCCCGCCACCCAGATGAGCGCCAGCACGATCCGCTTTTTCAGCACCTGCCCCCACGTCTGCACAAAGGGCATATCCGCAAGCTCCGGGATCACCCAGAAGCTGCTGTGCCCCACCCACAGCCTGTCGATGACAACGCCGTCATAGACGTTCATGACCTCGAGGAACAGCAACGCCTGCCAATACGCCGCGCCGAAGGCGGAGATCCCGTTCCACAGGCCGATGATCAGCACCAGCGCGGCAAGCATCACGAGATAGAACGCCGTCATGAAGCGCTTCCGTTTCCGGCTGATGGTCTCCCAGTCGGTCAGGCCCAGCGCCACGGCGCGCTCCTGCACATCCTTGGGATAGAAATACAGCCCGTTGACCGCGCCGCCGATGACGGCGATCTTTACCATCGCGGTAAACAGCAGGCAGTATAAAATCAACTGCAATACGATCATTTACCCTCTCTCCTTTTTTGCCGGAAAACCCCGCCGCCCGGCTTCAGCCCATGAACGCCGTCAGCTCTTTGGCCAGCAGCTCCGGGTGGATGATGATGTCGCCGTAGCCGAACCCGGAGAAGCATCGGACCGTCAGCTTCGGGTATGCCGCCCGCAGCTTTTCGATGGCCTTTTTCATGCGGCCCTCCTTCTCCCCGTACCAGCAGGCCACGTCGGCCTCCGGCTGCACCGGGAAATCTGTGCGGTAGAGGTAAAGCCCCGCCGCCCATGTGGCCCGGACGGACTCCAGACTGATGCGGTCCGGGATGCGGCTCATCATGGTCCGCATCCCCTCCTCCGTCTGGCCCATGAAGCGCAGCGCCCACGCGGGCATGGTCTTATCCCGGGCCGTCCGGTACTGCTTCTGGGGCATGATCTTCAAAATCAGGCCGTTGAGCACGCCGAAATCCAGATACTCCGGCCCACTCAGGATCATGCGGTCAATTTGCACCCTTGGGGAGGACTTCAGAAGCACCGCCGGGCCGCAGCCGAGGGACTCGGCAAAGAGCATATCCAGCCGCCCGCCGCACTCCGCGCAGAGGTAATCCTCCAGCTTGTCCGCCTGTGCCTGCGCCGTGGTGTAGGTGGTAGTCCCCGTGCCGTCGAAGCCGTCATAGCTGACGGCGTAAATGGAATAGTCCTGTTCCAGCAGCGGGATGAGGTCCTCGAACTGCCGCCAGCACATGAGATTCCCGTGCAGCAGCATGACGGTCTTCCCCGCCGCGTTTCCGAAATGCCTGATCTCCATTTCAATACGCCTCCGGTGGTTTATTCTTCCTTGATCCGGTCATATTCCAGCCGAGCGCCCAGCGGCCCGACGCCGAAAGAGGCGGGACGCGGGCCCGCGCGGCAGTTAGCACTATCTAACCCCCACTTATTGTAGCACCCTGATTTTTGTTTTTCAAGGCGGTGTTTTTCTTTTACATGCACACGGCGGCCGCTCCGGCTCCCGGGACTTCAGCGCCCACCGCGCTCAAAAAGCTTGACATTCTGCTTTTATTTGCTATAATAGTATTTATAAGTACTATTATAGGAGGAAATCATGAAACTCAGTGCAGACTGCATGTGGGAAGCATGGGGACGGACAAACGCCCTCTATACGGCATGGTACGCGGCCGCGGGGCAGAACCAGTACCGTGTCTTTGTCCTGTACGCGATCGACGCCCACGAGTCCGTGACGCAGAAGGAGATCGCGGACAGCACAGGGCTGTCAAAGCAGACGGTCAGCACCGTCATGCGGGCGCTGAAGGAGGAAGGACTCGTCTCCCTCCGCGCCGGAGAGACGGACCGCCGGGAAAAATACGTATACCTGACGCAGAAGGGAAAGGACTATGCGGCGGAGCTCCTCGCCCCCCTGCACGCGCTGGAGCGCCGGGTATTCGACATCATGGGGGCGGAGCGCGTCAAGCAGATGATCGACGCGATCACGCTCTTTGACCTCGTTTTTGAAAAGGAAATGGAGACACTGCTCAATGAACAAAGCTAACACGAAAATCTTTTTCTCCTATGTCATCCCGTCCGTCCTCGCCTTCGCGCTGTCGGGGGTCTATACCATCGTGGACGGCTTCTTCATCGGGCAGAGCCTCGGCGACATCGGCATTGCGTCCATCACGCTGGGCTATCCCGTCTCAGCGCTGGAGGGCGCCATCGGGACGGGCATCGGCCTGTCGGGCGCCATCCGCTTTACCATCCTGAACGCGCAGGGCGAAACGAAAAAGCGGCAGGAATGCTTCACCGGCACAGCACTGCTGATGCTGCTGGTGAGCGCGCTCCTGACCGCTTTCCTGTTCGGGTTCGCCCGGCCCATCATGCGCCTGCTGGGCGCGCGGGGCGAATCCCTCGCCCTCTGCGTCGAGTACGGGCGGGTCATCGCCCTCGGCGCGGTTTTTCAGATGCTCGGCACGGGCTTTGTGCCCTTTATCCGCAATATGGGCGGGGCCTCCTTCGCGATGGTCTCCATGATCATAGGCTTTGTGACCAATATCGTTCTGGACTATGCGTTCATCTGGGTCGCCAACTGGGGCATGACCGGCGCGGCACTGGCGACGATCATCGGCCAGGCGGTGACGATGCTCGCAGCGCTCGTCTTCTTCGCGGTCAAGAAATGCCGCCTGACGCTTCCCCCGTTCGGCGAGCTGCGCACGCTCTGGGCGCAGGTACTGAAGGTGGCCCTCTCCCCCTTCGGGCTGACGTTCTCGCCCACCATCACCATGCTGCTCATGAACCGCTTTCTGCTCCTCTATGGAGACGAGCAGTCCGTGGCGGTGTACGGCTGCATCGGGTATATCATCTCCATCATCTACCTGCTCCTGCAGGGCGTTGGCGACGGCAGCCAGCCGCTCATCAGCCAGTATTACGGAGAAAACGACCTGACCGCCATCCGCTCCACCCGCACGCTGGCATATGTGACCGCGGGGATCGTCACGGTGGTCTGCATGATCGGTGTCTACCTCGCGCGGGCACAGGTCGGCGTCCTGTTCGGCGCGTCGGCGGAGGCGAACGAGGGCATCATTCATTACCTCCCGTTTTTCCTCGCGACGCTGCTGTTTCTGTCGTTCGTCCGCATTACGACGTCCTATTTCTACGCGACGGAAAAGACCGTGCTCTCCTATATTCTCGTGTATGCCGAGCCAGTCTGCACCCTGCTGGCGCTGCTGCTCCTGCCGCTGAGGCTGAAGCTGACCGGCGTGTGGCTGGCCACGCCGCTGGCGCAGGTCGTCACCTTTGTCATCGCGCTGACCGCAAAGCGCCGCATGGACCGGGTGACATTCCGCGCGGCCTGAGCCACGCACAGCCTCCCGCCTTACCGCCCCAGAAAGTCCCGGATGATCCGGACATAGTCCTCCGCCTTCAGCACGGTGGACAGGTGCCCGCCGGGGACATAGGCGATCTGCGGCCCGTGCATCAGACGGATGAGGTCCTGCTGCATCTTGCCGGAGAAAAAATCCTGATCCGGCAGAATGAGCAGGATCTTTCCCTTCAGCGCCGTGAAATCCTCCGCCGTCACCGGCGTCTGGCGCATCAGGTCGGCCAGCAGGCCCGAGATGTGTACGTCCTTTTCCTGCGCGTAATCCTTGAAGATCGTCTCGAACATGTCCCGCGCGTAGGCCACCTCCTCCGGGCTCTCGTCGCGGACGTGGCCCATGCCGGCCCTGATGAGGGTGGGCTTGAGCTTTTCATAGTTGCATTGCTTCATGTACCACAGCATGACAGGGGCGAAAAAGTACTTCCTTTTCAGGCTTTTCAGCGTCTCCGCGTCCATGCCGCCGGTGGAAATGAGCACCAGTCCGCCGGTCTCCCCCGGGTATTTCTGGACATAGATCTGCGCCACCATGCCGCCGTCGCTGGCCCCAACGAAAATCGGCTCCTTCACGCCGATCCGCTCAAAAAAGGCGTGCATCCCAACAACCAGCGCCTGATTGGTGCGCAGCTCCTGCGGGTAGTCGAAGAGCAGCACGCGATAGTCCTCCGAGAGCGGGTCCACGTAGTCCATCCACATCTCCAGCGTGTTCATGCCGCCGTTGAGCAGCACCAGCGTCCGGCCGTTCTCTTTTCCGCAGAGCAGATAGCGGTACGCCGCGCCGTCCACCGTCACCGTCTCGCAGGGGTGCGCCGCTGAAAAAAGCGGCAGCTTTTCCGAATATAACATGATGCTTCCTCCTTATTTGTCCCTGAGCTTCAGGCAGAAATCGCAGCAGTCGTCCCCACGGCCCAGCGTCTTAGTGCGGTGCCAGCAGAGCTTTGGGTGCATACCGTCGTAGGTGATGTCGTCGCTGTCGCAGAAGCAGGGGCACAGCTCCGGGCAGCCGTACTCCACGCAGGCGTCGTGATAGGGGCATTTCGTCATGTCGATGCGCCAGACGCCGCCGGTGGTCTGGATGTCCGTGGCGGCGAAGCCCGCCGTTTCTCCGAACAGCTCCGGCGTTTTCTTCGCGAAGATCCCCGGCACCTTCCGGTAAAGCCCGGGGATGTGCATGAGCCGGAGGATCATCTTTTTCAGTTTCCACGCCCGCTTTTCCACGTAGCCGTGGACGGTCCGCAGGGCCTCGTCCTTCGGCATGACGGTCTGCAATGTTTCATAGGCCGCGATACCCGGCAGGATCTGGCTTTCCAGATGGCGGCGCTTTTCCTTGCTCGCACCGGCGTTTTCCGTCCGCAGGGCCTGCAGCCGCGCGTCAAAGGCGGCGTTCAGCTCCGCCGCCCGGTCCGGGAACCGCTGCGCGGCGGTATCGCGAAAATCCGACACCAAATAGCTTTCCTTCATGTCAATTTTCCCCCCATTTTTGTCCTGCACTTGTGCACATATCGGTTAGTTACCACTAACTGATATTCATTTGAAAAGCCGCCCTCCGGCAGCTTTTCCCTTTCCGGCCGCGCAGCCGGAATATTTTTGCAGGTACTTTACAGGTGCATTGTAGCACCGGCGCTTTTATTTTTCAAGGGTGCGCCCAGAAC
>CAKUKL010000134.1 GCA_934662925.1 uncultured Oscillospiraceae bacterium
ATTTTACGCCGTGCTGTTCGGGCTGTTCCTGCTGTCCGCCCTGTGGCTGCTGCTCAAAAAGCAGCCGTGGATGCTCATCCCCGCGCTGGCCGTCACGCTGGCCAGCGGCCTGCTGGCCGGGCTGCTGACCTATCCGCTGTCATGGTCCAGGATCTCCGCCCGCTTTGTGGAAAACACCGGCAAGCTCAATCCTTCAAGCTATATCATCGTCGGCCGTCCCGCGGCGGAGCTGTTCTTCGCGGCCGCCATTCTGGCAGCGGCGTACCTGCTGTGCTGCACCTTCCATGTATACCGGGAGAAAAAGGACGAAAAAGCCTGATGCTGAACGAAACGCCCGCGGTACGCCGCGGGCGTTTTTTCGTCTTATGCTGTCATGTGAAATGGGCAAGGAAATCGTTCAAAAATGCGTCTGCGTTTCGGAGAACGCTCAAAAAATTCCGTGATTGTATCTGATCTGCCCATACAGAATAAAGGCCAGACCGATGACCATAGCCGGGAGAACAATATAATCTATTCCCGCTTCATTCCAAAATGCAGCAAAATACGATAAAGCCAAGGCCGCGCCAATGATCAGCGTCCCTGTGCCGATTGCCCTGCCGTATCGAGGAGCGTCTTCCTCTTTTACATTTCGGCGGTTGCGGGAATGTATCGTGCTGATGTTTCCTTTTATGTTGACGATGCCAAGCGTTGACAGGAATATGCCCAAAATCAGAAGCAGTAAATGACCCATAGCGACCTCCTAAAAGTAGAATAATTCTTCAAATTTCTTATCCAGCGCAATGCAGAGAATGAGGGCCAGTTTGGCAGTCGGGTTGAACTGCCCGGTCTCAATAGAGCTGATTGTGTTTCGCGAGACGCCTACCATGGCCGCCAGCTGAGACTGCGAGAGATGTTTTTCAGAACGCGCTTCTTTCAGCCTGTTCCGCAATTTCAGCTCGTCGTTCATCCCTTCACCTCGACCAGCCGCAGGAGGAAGAAGATAAAACTCAGCGCAAACATCGCAAAGTACAGGACAGTGATCGTCAGGTCTGTTTTTCTTCTCACTCTTCTATATTTCACCAGATAATGCGTGCCGAGGATGCTGAAATAAATCACCCAGGGGCTGAACAGCATGGTATGTGTCGCCCAGACAAATATGACTGAGATCAGGCAGCACACACCGGCTCCCACGCGGCCGGCGATATTGCCGGCCTGTGTCGTTGTCTCTATCTCCGCCAAATCTCTGTTTTGATTTTCTTTGCGGCTGATCGCCAAAATATCTTCCTTTTCCATCATATATCCCTCTACCAAGTTTTCTTGTCGTCATTATTATAGTTCCGCCAAGTTTTCTTGTCAATACGCTCTGCAAAGTTTTTGACTCTTTGATAAAAAAGCTCTGCGAAGCACGACTTGGAAAAACCTTGTCCCCCTCGCCCTTGCTTTACCGGCTTTGAAATGTTATACTGTGTTTTTAGGTATACTATCTACAGACTAAACGCAGGAACGCGAGGGATCTCCCATGAAGCTCATGGTCATCGACGGCAACTCCATCGTCAACCGCGCCTTTTACGGCGTGAGCCAGAACCTGTCCACCCGGGACGGGCTGCCCACCAACGCCATTTTCGGCTTTCTGAACATCCTCTTCAAGCTGCTGGACGAGGAAAAGCCCGAGGGGCTGGCCGTGGCCTTCGACCTGAAGGCCCCCACCTTCCGCCATCTGGCCTACGAGGGCTACAAGGCCCAGCGCAAGGGCATGCCCGAGGAGCTGGCGGCCCAGATGCCGGTGCTCAAAGAGGTTCTGGACGCCATGAACATCCGCCGGTACGAGCTGGAGGGCTGGGAGGCCGACGACCTGCTGGGCACCATGGCCCGGATCAACGGTGAGGACGGCGGCGACACCGTGGTGGTCACCGGCGACAAGGACTCCCTCCAGCTCATCGACCGGCGCACCACCGTCAAGCTGGTCACCACCCGCATGGGCCAGACCACCACAAAAAACATGACCCCCGACGCCTTCCGGGAGCAGTACGGCTTCGACCCTATCCACATCATCGATCTGAAGGCCCTCATGGGGGACGCGTCGGACAACATTCCCGGCGTAAAGGGCGTGGGCGAGAAGACCGCCATGGCCCTCATCCAGCAGTACGCCTCCATCGACGTCATCTACGAAAAGCTGCCGGATATCGACGCAAAGCCCGCCGCCATCCGCAAGCTCACCGAGGGCGAGGCGGACGCCCGGATGAGCTACGATCTGGCCACTATCCGCCGGAACGCCCCCATGGACTTCTCCCCCGCCGACGCCGCCCGGAAGCCGTGGAACGACAGCGCCCTGTACAACATTCTGCTGCGGCTGGAATTCTCCAAGCTCATCGACAAGCTGGGTCTGTCCAGCCACGGCGCCGTGGAGCAGAAGCAGGAGGAATTCACCGGTACCTGCGAAAGCGAGATCGTGGACAGCGGCGAACGGATGCGCGAGCTGCTGGACGTCTTCCGGGGCCGGGAGCACGTCTCCTTTCTCGCCCTGCCCGACCTGAACGGCGTATGCGTGGAGTTCGGCGAGGGGAACGACGGCCGGGCCGCCCTGTTCCTCGCGGACCGGCTGGACTGCTACAACGAATTCCTCCGGGGCTTTTTCTCCGGGGACATCAAAAAGATCACCCACGACTGCAAGCCCCTGATGGGCCGCCTGCTGGAGGAGGGACTTTCCCCCGACGGCTTCGTTTTCGACACCGCCGTGGCCGCTTACCTGCTCTCCCCCACCGACGGGAGCTACGACCTTGAAAAGCTCTCCGTGAGCTACTTCAATTTTGAGACGGCCAAGGCCGCCGTCTATCGGGACCCGGACGCCTTCGGCCCGCTGGCGGACATTGCCGCCCCCATGGGCGCGTGGATGAGCCACACCGCGCTGGTGGAGGCCCTTTACGAGGAGCAGTCCAAAAAACTCCGGGAACTGGGCATGGACGCGCTGTTCCGGGACATCGACCTGCCCCTGTGCGCCGTACTGGCCCGGATGGAGCAGGCGGGCTTCCTCGTGGACCAGAAGGCCCTCCGGGAGTTCGGCGAAATGCTCACCGACGGCATCGCCCGGGAGCAGGACGCCATCTTCACGCTGGCGGGCGAGACGTTCAACATCAACTCCACCCAGCAGTTGGGCCGCATCCTCTTCGACAAACTGGGCCTGCCGCCGGTGAAGAAAACCAAAACGGGCTACTCCACCAACGCCGAGGTGCTGGAAAAGCTCCGGCCCCAGCACGAGATCATTGAGCACATTCTGGAGTTCCGCCAGCTGTCCAAGCTCAACTCCACCTACGTGGAAGGGCTTGGCAAGGTCATCGCCCCCGACGGGCGCATCCACACCAGCTTCCAGAACACCGTCACCGCCACCGGGCGGCTGTCCTCCACCGAGCCGAATTTGCAGAACATCCCCGTCCGCACCCCGCTGGGGGCGGAAATGCGAAAGATGTTCACCGCCGGGCCGGGGAACGTACTGGTGGACGCGGACTACTCCCAGATCGAGCTGCGGCTGCTGGCTCACATGTCCGGCGACAGCGAGATGATCGCCGCCTTCAACACCGGCGTGGACATTCATACCGTCACCGCCTCGCAGGTGTTCGGCGTCACGCCGGACAGCGTCACCCCGGACATGCGCCGGGCGGCCAAGGCGGTGAACTTCGGCATCGTGTACGGCATCTCCGCCTTCTCCCTGTCGGAGGACATCCACGTCACGGTGGCTCAGGCCAAGGAATATATGGAAAAATATTTCGCCCACTACTCCGGTGTCCGGGCCTATATGGACCGGGTGGTGGCCGAGGGCCGGGAGCACGGCTACGTGTCCACCATGTACGGCCGGCGGCGCTGGCTGCCCGAGCTGAAAAGCTCCAACTTCAACACCCGCTCCTTCGGCGAGCGCGTGGCGTTGAATATGCCCATTCAGGGCACCGCCGCCGACATCATCAAGCTGGCCATGCTCCGGGTGGACAATGCCCTCCGGGCGGAAAAATTGCAGGCCCGGCTGGTGCTTCAGGTCCACGACGAGCTGATCGTGGAGTGCCCCAAGGGCGAGGCGGAGACGGTGCGGGCTCTGCTCACCCGGGAGATGGAGGGCGCGGCGGCGCTGACCGTGCCCCTTACCGCGGACGCGAAGATCGGGAAAACCTGGGCAGATGCACACTAAGCCCCAGCGGGCCTGCGCCCGCCGGGGACCCCATAATTTTGATCAGGCCAGGCCGAAGTGAATCCGGCCTGTCCCAAGGTTTTGGCTAAAGCCAAAACGCTTGTACGGCGGCACCCGCCGCCGTCCCCCTTCGGGGTGCCTGCGGGCCTGCGCCCGCAAAAGCCAGTCATACGAGGTGATTTCGTGAACTATAAACTGACCCCCATGACCGCCGAGCACATTCCCCAGATCGCGGCGCTGGAAAAGGAGTGCTTCTCCCACCCGTGGAGCGAGGAAATGCTTCTGGAAGAACTGTGGAACGACTCCGCCGTCATCATCACCGCCGAGGGCGAGGATGGGACGGTGCTGGGCTACGCCGGGCTCCAGACCGTGCTGGACGAGGGTTATATCAACAACGTGGCGGTGGCACCGGACTACCGCCGTCAGGGCGTGGCCGGCGAGCTTATCGCCGCCTTCATCCGCTTCGGAAAGGCGAAGCTGGCCTTTCTCACGCTGGAGGTCCGAGCCTCCAACACTCCCGCCATCCGGCTCTATGAAAAGTACGGCTTTGCTGAGGCTGGCCGCCGGAAAAACTACTACGACGATCCCAAAGAGGACGCGATTTTAATGACATTGGAGTTTGAACATGAAACTGAAACTGCTGAATAAGTGTGAACTGGAATCCCTTTACAACGCCGAGATCGTCTACGACTTTCCCCGGGCGGAGCTCAAGCCCCTGCGGGCCATGCTCCGGCTCATGGACATGGGGCAGTACGATCCTCTGCTGATCACCGACGACGACGGCAATGCGCTGGGCTACGCGCTGGTGTGGCTGCCCCGGGCGCGGGACGGCGGACTGCTGGAGTATCTGGGCGTCCTCCGGGGCAAGCGGAACAACGGTCTTGGG
>CAKUKL010000135.1 GCA_934662925.1 uncultured Oscillospiraceae bacterium
GCATGGAGAAGCTCTTCACCCAGATCGGCGCGGACGCCGCCGTCCAGACGTGGGAGAGCGCCGGGGTCTGGGGCTCCCTGTCCGACGACGCCGCCGTCACCAAGGGGGAGAACCTGTTCCCCCGGGTGGACGTGGACGCCGCCCTCAAGGAGCTGGAGGAGGCCGCCGAGGCCGCCAAGAAGGCCGCCCTCCCCGATCTGGAGATCGAGCCCTTCGCGGAGGAGAACGTGGATTTCGAGACCTTCTGCAAGTCCGACTTCCGGGTGGTGAAGGTCAAGGACTGCCAGCCGGTGAAGAAGTCCAACAAGCTGCTGCGGTTCACGCTGGACGACGGCACCGGCACCGACCGGCAGATCCTGTCCGGCATCGCCGCCTACTACAAGCCCGAGGAGCTGGTGGGCAAGACGCTGGTGGCCATCGTCAACCTGCCGCCCCGGAAGATGATGGGGCTGGAGAGCTGCGGTATGCTCATTTCCGCCGTCCACACCGAGAAGGGGGAGGAAAAGCTCCACCTGCTCATGCTGGACGACGCCATCCCCGCCGGCGCGAAGCTGTGCTGAGCGCCCCCGCGTCCGCCGGAGGAGCGGCGGGCGCAGACACCCCCGGACTGTTCAAAATTGAGAGGTGCTGAAGTTTGAAAAAGCTGTTTGTCCTGATCCTGTCCGCAGTCACAGCCATTTCCATGGCGGGCTGTATGCCCAAGAGCCTTGGCGAGGTGGCGCAGAACGCCGGAAGCAATGTGACCGCCAACAACGAGGGCACCGGTGCGGGCTACGCGGAGGACGGTTACGCCGAGGGCTCCATCGGCGACACCATGCATACCTATTTCTTCGACTTTACCATCAACAGCGCGTATACCGGTACGACCTTTGACGGGCTGGTTCCCCCCGAGGGATACAAGTTTGTCGCCGCCGAGGTGACCATCAGGAACGCCACCGGCGTGACCCAGCCCATGAGCCTGCTGGACTTCCAGATCCAGTGGGACGCGGCGGAGGACGAGGACCCGGACGACGCCTATGACTACCCTCTGGCCGACACTGTTACTAAGGAAGACGGCGATACAGAGTGGGTCTCCCTGTCCGACCGTCAGCTGCCCGCCGAGTGGGAGCTGGGGGTGGACGAGGAGCGTACCGGCATCCTGCTGTACGCCGTGCCCGAGGCCAGCTCGGAGTATTCCATCGCGTTTATGGAGATCTTCGAGCCCGAGGGCGACACGGACGATGGGGAATACGGCGACGTGTTCTTTGTCTACTTCAGCGCGGACGAAACGAAATAATAGAAAAGGGCGGCGGACAGCCGCCCTTTTTCCGCACAGACGCGGCCGTCCGGCCGCAAAACCCAAGGAGGGAGCTTTATGCTGTTTGACACTCACGCCCATCTGGACGCGGAGCAGTTTGACGCCGACCGGGACGAGGTCATCGCCGGTCTGCCGGGCCGGGGGATCAGTCTGGTGGTGGACCCGGGCTGCGACCTGCCGTCCAGCCGGAAGGCGGCGGAGCTGGCGGAGCAATATCCGTTCATTTACGCCGCCGCGGGCATCCACCCGGAGGAGTGCGCCGGGTACCGGGAGAGCGATTTGGACGAGGTGCGCCGTCTGGCGGCACTGCCTAAGGTAGTGGCCATCGGCGAGATCGGCCTTGACTACTACTGGGCGGAAAATCCCCCCCGGGAGCTTCAGCAGAAGGTGTTCCGGGACCAGATGGCGCTGGCGGCGGAGCTGGATATGCCCGTCATCGTCCACGACCGGGAGGCCCATGGAGACAGCCTTGCCATCGTGAAGGAGTTTCCGCAGGTTCGCGGTGTGTTCCACTGCTACGCGGGCAGCACGGAGATGGCCCGGGAGCTGGTGAAGCTGGGCTGGATGATCTCCTTCACCGGGGTGCTCACCTACAAAAACGCCCGGAAGGCGGTGGAAACGGCGGCGGCCATCCCCATCGAGCATCTGATGATCGAGACGGACAGCCCGTACATGGCCCCCGTCCCCCACCGGGGCAAGCGGAACGACCCGGGCTATGTGGTCCACGTGTGCGAAAAGCTGGCGGAGGTCAAGGGCATTTCCGTGGAGGAGTGCGCCCGGATCACGCGGGAAAACGGCGAACGGTTTTTCCGGCTGAACCCGTGAATTCGGCTTGACAAAACCGGGGCGAACTGATACAATACAAGCTGTTGTTTTGATGTATGACTGTATTGGTCCGCCCCTTTCGTACATGAGAAAGGCGCGGACTTTCTTTTTGCTTCAAAACCGCAATTAAAATTCAGGAGGAATTTCAAATGACTGGTATCGTGAAATGGTTCAACGCCGAGAAGGGCTATGGCTTCATCACTCCCGACGACGGCTCCGAGGACGTGTTCGTCCACTTCTCCGCCATCGTGGCCGACGGCTACAAGAAGCTCATCGAGGGTCAGAAGGTCACCTTCGAGACCGAGCCCGATCCCCGCGGCGCCAAGGGCGTCCGCGCCACCAACGTCGTGGCCGAGGCCGAGTAATTTCATCCATTGCGATCAAAAAGGGTCGTCCCAGCCGGGACGGCCCTTTTGCGCAAAATGCCGGGAAAGGAAGGTTCGGCATGAACATCAGACTGGCGCGCCCGGAGGACGCGGAGGCGCTTCTGGCCATTTACGGGCAGTATATCGACACGAGCATTACCTTCGAGTATGAGCTGCCCAGCCGGGCGGAGTTTGAGGGGCGCATCCGGGAGTTTTCCCGGGATTATCCCTATCTCGTGTGCGAGGACGGGGGAAAGATCGTGGGCTACGGCTACGCCCACCGGGCTATGGAGCGGGCGGCTTACCAGTGGAACGCGGAGCTGTCCGTCTATCTGGACCGGGACAGCCGGGCGAAGGGACTGGGCAAAAAGCTGTGCCTGCTGCTCATGGAGCTGCTGCGGCTCCAGGGCATCCGGACGGTGTACAGCGTCGTGACCTCGCCGAATCCCCGCAGCGAGCGGCTCCAGCAGGCGCTGGGATTCGGCGTGGCGGGGGTGTTTCACAGCAGCGGCTACAAGGACGGCGCGTGGCACGACGTGATCTGGTTCGAGAAGACTATCGCCCCCTACGACGAGTCCCCCGCGCCCCTGCGCTCCTTCCGGGATATTCCCGCGGAGCAGACGGAAGCGATCATCCAAAAGTATTGCTGAAACAAAAAATCGGCTGCCCATCGGGCAGCCGATTTTTCGCTTTTTTATTCCTTTTTGGGCAGCTTGTGCTGGGTGCCGTCCGGCTCCACCAGATAGGTGTTGTCCAGCTGGCTCATCAGGTTTTTCTTCACGCTGGCGATATATTCCCGCCGCAGGGCGTCCCGCTCCGCCTGTTCCTCGGCGGTGAGGGTCTCCCCCGCCTTCAACCGGCGGGCGAATTCATTGATGCGGTCGATCTTTTTCTGATCCATTACACATACCTCTCGATCTCGATCATGACACGGCCCTTCCGGGAAGCGCCGCCCACGGTCTTCAGAATGCACTTGCCCAGTCCCCGGCAGGTGAGCACGTCGCCCTCGGCCACGGCCTTGTCCGCCTTGGTGCACTCCCGGTGGTTAACGGACACCCGGCCGCCGGAAATGAGGTCGGCGGCCTTGCCCCGGGCGATGGAAAAGCCGGAGGACAGCACCGCGTCCAGCCGGAGGGTGGCCACGGTGTCGTGCACCAGCTTCACCTGCACCGGCGCGGGGGTGAGGTCGCTGACGGCCAGCGCCCGGAGACGCAGGCGGTACCGCCCGGCCTGATCGAACTGGGACAGGATGATGGGGACGGCCTCGGTGAGGGCGACGATCTGCGCCCGGTCGTCCAGCACCAGAATATCGCCGATCTTCTCCCGTGTCAACCCCGTGCCCATGAGTCCGCCCAGAATATCCCGGTGGGTCAGGCTGGCCCCGGCGGGGAAGACGGCTTCCACCGCCCCCAGCGGCAGGTCATCGCCGGACACGAAGTCCTCCGGCTCCAGCCAGTCGGGGAGAAAGACGCACACCGTGCGCTCCGCACCCTCGTAGCCGCCGAAAAAGAGGTGCTTCGGGTGGCCGCAGGCGTTGAGCAGCGGCTCCGCCGCCGCCCGCTGGGCGGGGGTGAGGAACTGGGTGGCGCAGGGGATGGAGCGCTGCTCCGTGCGCTCCATCTGGTCCAGCACCCGGGCCAGCGCCATGCGCTCCTCCGGGTCCTTGGAGAATTTGTTCAAAAGCTCTGTCTTGTTCATACGCTCACGCTCTTCTGGGCATTGTAAAGGCTGGCGTACTCGCCGCCGCTGCGGAGCAGCTCCTCATGGGTGCCCTCCTCCACGATGCGGTTGTCGTCCACCACGATGATGCGGTGGGCGTTCCGGATGGTGGACAGCCGGTGGGCGATGATGAGGGTGGTGCGGCCCTTTGCCAGCTCGTCAAAGGCGGACTGGATCCGGGCCTCGGTGACGGAGTCCAGCGCGGAGGTGGCCTCGTCCAGAATGAGGATGGGGGGATTTTTCAGGAAGATGCGGGCGATGGAGATGCGCTGCTTCTGGCCGCCGGAGAGCATGACGCCCCGTTCGCCCACCTGCGTCTGGAAGCCGTCGGGCATTTCCATGATGTCGCTGTAGATCTCGGCCCGCTTGGCGGCCTCCACGATCTCCGCCTCCGTGGCGTCGGGCCGGCCGTAGCGGATGTTGTCAAAAATGGTGCCCGCGAAGAGGAACACGTCCTGCTGGACGATGCCGATGTTCTGCCGGAGGGAATGCTGGGTGACGGAGCGCACGTCCTGCCCGTCCACGAGAATGCGGCCGCCGGTGACGTCGTAGAACCGGGGGATGAGCTGACACAGGGTGGACTTGCCGCCGCCGGAGGGGCCCACCACCGCCACCGTCTCCCCCTGGGGGATGTGAATGGAGATGTGGTCCAGCACCGTCTCGCCGCCGTCGTAGGCGAAGGACACGTCGTCGATGTCGATATCGCCCTTCGCGGCGGGCATGACCTTCGCGTCAGGGGCATCGGCCACCTCGGGCTGCACCCGCATGAGCTCCACAAAGCGCTTGAAGCCCGCCATGCCGTTGAGGAACTGTTCCACA
>CAKUKL010000136.1 GCA_934662925.1 uncultured Oscillospiraceae bacterium
GTGCAGCACCCTTCGCGCGCGTACCCACATATAATAAAGGAAAAATCCCCTTGTGTCAAGGGGATTTTTCTATTTTGTCTACAAAATTTTCACTTATTTTTTGTAGTTTTCGCCCATCACGCCACCGTATTCACCGTTCCCACGAACAGCGGCACATTGTTGTAGTCGAAGATCACGAACAGGAACGGTCGATCCAACTCCATCTCCACGGTGGGCGGTATCTCCATCATGGCGGTGTCCGACATCATGACCTCCGTGTAGGCCGCAGCCTCCACGCCGTCCTCGTCGATCTTCACCCGCGCCGCCTGCATGACGCTGTCCACCACCGCGCCATTGTCGGTCAGCGGCGTAAAGTCCGCCTTTGTCCCGTCAAAAGCGTCCGTCACGCCCAGCGAGTGCAGCGCCTCATTCAGCCCCGTAGAGGACTTCACATCGAACTTGGGCACCGACCACACCAGCTCTGCGGCGTTGTAGTCCCCGGTCAGCTCCGTCAGGAGCCCCTGCCGCTGCAGCAGGCTCTCCGGCGTCACGCCCTCGTCCGGCAGCACGAACACCATGCGGCCATAGTTCAGCGACCGGGGCGCGGCGGTGTAGCCCTCGCCCTTCTGATAGCTGCCGCTCTCCGTCCGGTGCATAAACTCCGTTTTCTGCTTCGCGCCGTTGGCGGCGGTGAACACGTCCTCCCGCGTCCGGCTGCTCTCGAAGGCGTCGCGCCAGCTGGATTTATAATATATGGTGTTGTACAGTGCCAGCAAGTTGTCCTTCTCCGTCTGAATTTCCCGCGTCTCCTGGGACAGCAGCCCGCCGGTGTTCTGGTTCAGCCAACCGGCGATGGCCTCGTCCGCCGCCGCCGTGCCCATGGGCACCCGGTAGGAGGACGCATAGTACCAGTCGCTCAGCGCGTCCACCGCCTCCTGCTTCACGTCAGCGTTCTCCCGCAGGAACGCGCCGTTGGCCAGACGGCACACCGACCGCCCGTCGTCCAGATACACGCTCATCCACAGGTCGCGCACCGTCTGCCGCAGCGTCTCGCTGTCAGCCGCGCCCAGCAGGTCCATCACCTGCTGCTTCGTGTCCCCATCGGTCATCTCCGTCAGCATGCTGAGCGCCGCATACAGACTGATGGGCGAGTACACCCGGTTCTCGCTGTCGGCGAAGATCCTGCCCAGCGTCCTGTTAGCAAAGGCCAACACCGCGCCGCCGTCCGGCTCCGCATCCAGCTTGCCCAGCTTTTGCAGCGCCTCCCGGTACTCGGTGTACGCCGCGTCATAGGCGTCCCAGTCGCCCTCACCGTTTTCATCGAAGTAGTCCTCAAACCGCGGTTCCGCCGGGTACGCAGGGTACGCCGCCTCCCTGACAACATACTTCGTCAGATCCACTGCCGCTACCGGCCCCTCCGCCCTGCAGGTTATCACCTCTTCCGAGCCGCAACCCGCCAGCATCAGCCCGGCCAGCACCGCGCACATGGCCGCTTTCAGTCGTTTCATGGGAAATACCTCCTTTTCTTCCTTCTGCACCTTTGACGGATATGCGCCGCGATTTGTTCCCAGCTGAAAAAAGACCGCCCGCAGGCGGTCTTTTTTATATTCAGATACGTTTCCACTTTGCACCGCCGGGTACGTCGGTGATCTCGATTCCCTGCGCCTTCAGCTCATCGCGGATGCGGTCGGCCTCGGCAAAATTCTTCGCCTTCTTGGCGTCGGCACGGGCACGGATCAGCGCCTCCACCTCTGCGTTGGCCTCACCGTCCTCGCTGATGACGGCGAACTCGCCAGCAGTGGGGGCGGCGGCCTGCTTGGCGCGGAGGGCGGCGGCCTTCTCCAGCAGCTTCAGGCCCAGCACGGTGTCGAAGCTGTCCAGCAGGGCCAGCTTGGTCTTGTCATTGGTCTTGGCCTTCAGCACGTCATACAGCACCGTCACAGCCATAGAGGTGTTCAAGTCGTTGTCCATGGCAGCCATGAACTTGGCCTTGTACTCGTCAAAGGCAGCCCGGTCCACCTCGCCCTCATCCTTCAGCGCCGCGATCTTGCTCAGCAGCTTGTTGTAGGCCACGGTGGCGTTGTCCAGGTTCTCCCAGGTGAACACCAGACTCTTGCGGTAGTGGCTCTGCAGGCAGAAGAACCGGTAGGCCAGCGGGTCATAGCCCTTCTCCTCCAGCAGCGATACCGTCAGGAACTCGCCCTTGGATTTGGACATCTTGCCGTGGTCGGTGTTCAGGTGCGCCACATGGCACCAGTGAGGGCACCAGGGATGGCCCAGATAGCTCTCGCTCTGGGCGATCTCGTTGGTGTGGTGGGGGAAGGCGTTGTCCACGCCGCCGCAGTGCAGGTCGAGGTACTCGCCGTTGTACTTCATGGAGATGCCGGAGCACTCGATGTGCCAGCCGGGATAGCCCACGCCCCAGGGGGAATCCCACTTGAGGGCCTGATCCTCGAACTTGGACTTGGTGAACCAGAGGACGAAGTCGTTCTTGTTGCGCTTGTTCTCGTCCTGCTCCACGCCCTCCCGGACGCCCACGGCCAGATCCTCCTCGTCGTGGTCGTTGAACACGTAGTAGTGGTCCAGCTTGGAGGTGTCGAAGTAGACGTTGCCGCCAGCGAAGTAGGCGTAGCCCGTGTCCATGAGCTTGGAGACGATCCTGATATACTCGTCGATGAGGCCGGTGGCGGGCTGCACCACGTCGGGCCGCTTGATGTTCAGCTTGCGGCAGTCGTCAAAGAACGCGTCGGTGTAGAACTTGGCGATCTCCATGACGGACTTGTGCTCCCGCTTCGCGCCCTTGAGCATCTTGTCCTCGCCGGTGTCTGCGTCGCTGGCTAGATGGCCCACGTCGGTGATGTTCATGACGCGGTTGACGTCGTAGCCGTCGTAGCGCAGGAATTTTTCCAGCACGTCCTCCATGATATAGGAGCGCAGGTTGCCGATGTGGGCAAAGTGGTACACCGTGGGGCCGCAGGTGTACATCTCCACGTGGCCGGGGGTGTGGGTCTGAAATTCTTCTTTTTTGTGGGTGGCGGAATTGTAAAGATACATCGAAAAGCTCCTCCTTGATGGCTGGTTGTATATATTATTGTGTTATATCCGTATTGGAATCGGAATTTTCCCGGTGCTCCGCCGGAATGTCCGCCAGATGGCAGCCCTCCAGCATTTTCTCCAGAAATTCCAGCCGGGACTGGATGGACTGCAGCTCCTTCTGGACGGGGTCGGTGACGTTGACCTGATCCACCTTGTCGGCAAAGTCAGGCTTCTGCCCGGCCACCCGGACCACCCGGGCGGGGATGCCAACGGCGGTGGCGTCCTCCGGCACCTCGCTGAGCACCACGGCGTTGGCGGCGATGCGCGCGCCGTCCCCCACCCGGAAGGGGCCGAGGACCTTCGCGCCGGTGGAGATGAGCACGTTGTTTCCAATGGTGGGGTGGCGCTTGCCGTGGTCCTTGCCGGTGCCGCCCAGCGTCACGCCGTGGTAGAGCAGCACGTCGTCGCCAATCTCTGCGGTCTCGCCGATGACGATGCCCATGCCGTGGTCGATGACCAGACGGCGGCCGATGGTCGCGCCGGGGTGGATCTCGATGCCGGTGCAGTGCCGGGCGATCTGGGAGTTCAGCCGGGCCAGAAAGCGCAGCTTATGCACCCACAGCCAGTGGGACACCCGGTGAAAGATGACGGCGTGCACGCCGGGGTAGAGCAGAAATATTTCCAGACGGCTGCGCGCCGCCGGGTCCCGGGCCTGATAGGCCCGGAGCAGTTCGCCTAAACGGGTCAAATGATCCCCTCCTACAAAATGAAAACGCCCCCTGTACCTGTCCGGTACAAGAGGCGATATGATCGCGGTCCCACTCTCGTTTTTCACTCAAAGGCCGTAACGTGGCCGGACGGAGGGCGTCCAGATCCCTCTCGCTCCCGCTTGCAATTCACAACAGGTTTGGTCCGAAAGCTGCTTTCAGCCGGTGACAGCTTCTCTCTGGCGGCGTCTGCCTGCGCTACTTCATGGCGTTCATCGCGATATTCAGTTCATACCCTACTATATTAGCATGGCGGATAAATGGTGTCAAGTGCGGCGATCCCGCCCAGCCAGAAAATCGGCGAGGATGAGGGCGGCGCAGCCGACAACGAGGACGGCCAGAATGAGGATGGCGCAGTCCATGAAAAATGTTTCCGGCAGGATGTTGATGATCTGGTCTGAGTCCGGATCGAAGAGCCAGTTGGTCTTGCCGGGGAAGAAGATGGTGTGGAACACGGTGAAGGCCCGGTCAAAGTCCAGCGCGGCCAGCCCGCCCACGATGAGGAACGCGCCGCCCAGTCCCGCACCCGCCCAGAAGCACGGTCCCCGGCCCAGCAGGCGGGCGGGGGAGCGGCGGCGGAGCCGCCCGGCGATGAGCAGGAGGACAATGGCGGCGGCTCCGGCGGCAAACACCCGGAGGTCCAGCAGGAACAGCACCCGCACATCGGTGAAGTGATCCTTGCCGCTCTGCGACCATTTCAGTACGCCGGTGGAAAATTTCTCTCCACCCAAGCAGTAGTCCAGCATTTCGTCGTAGGCGGTGCGGATCTCCTCCCGGGTGAGGCCGGTGCGCTCCTCCAGCTCCAGCGGCCCGATGTGGGCGTAATAGAAGGAGCGGCATAGGATGGGGGCGGCGATGGCCCCGGTGAGCAGGGTGCTTGCCGACGGCGACAGTTTTGTCACGCCGCAAGCCGTGGTATGCTACTCGGCGGACGGCATAGACGGCATGAGCCGCAACATGCATGACTTTGTGCGCAACCACATTGTCACATACCGCCACGACCGCGAATATAAACCCGTGCTGTTCAATTCGTGGGAGGGCTGCTACTTCACCTTTACCACCGACAGTATCATTTCTTATATTGACGACGCGGCGAAAATCGGCGCGGAATTGTTTGTGCTGGACGACGGTTGGTTCGGTCGTCGCAACGACGACCGCGACGGACTTGGCGATTGGCGTATAAACACCGATAAAATCGATCTCGGCAAAGTGATAG
>CAKUKL010000137.1 GCA_934662925.1 uncultured Oscillospiraceae bacterium
TGAACTACCGCGCCACGTTTTTCACAACCAAAATGGTGGGAACAACAGGGCTCGAACCTGTGACCCCATGCTTGTAAGGCATGTGCTCTACCAGCTGAGCTATGCTCCCGTGTTGCCTGCCGCTCGTCAGACGGCGAAAGTTATTCTAACAGAACGGCAGGCATTTGTCAACACAATTTTACGGTTTTTTTCATTTATTCTCCAGAGGCGTCCCGGAGCAGCTGCCGGAGGTCCTCCTCCGAGTATTGATAGACCCGGTCGCAGAACTGGCACGTCAGCTCCGCGCCGTGCTGCTCCTCGATCATGTTCTCCAGCTCCTCCCGGCCCATGCTGATGAGGGCCCGGCTCACCCGGTCCCGGGTGCAGTAACAACGGTACTCCACCGGCGAGGACTCCAGCACCTCCAGCTCGAAGCCGGACAGCACCTGCCGCAGCAGCTCCAGCGCGGAGATGCCCTGATCCAGCGCGGCGGTGACGGCCCCCACCTTTGCGATCCCCTGCTCGATGGCGGTGATAACGGCGTCGTCCGCCCCGGGCAGAAGCTGGATGAGATAGCCGCCCGCCACCTGCACCGACTGGTCCGGCGCGATGAGCACGCCCAGCGCGCAGGCCGTGGGGATCTGCTCGCTCTCCACAAAATAGGCCGCGATGTCCTCGGCGATCTCGCCGCCCACCAGCTGGACGGAGCCGACATATGGCTCCTTCATGCCCAGATCCTTGATGACCGTCAGGTCGCCGTCGCCGCCGACCGCCGCGCCCACGTCCAGCTTGGCGTGGGCCTTCCGGGGCACATCCACCGCCGGGTTCTGCACATAGCCCCGGACGTTGCCCTCGCTGTCGGACACGGCGGTAACGGTGCCCAGCGGGCCGCCGCCCCGGACCCGCAGAGTCACGGAGCCCTTCTCCTCCTTGAGCATATCGCCCATCATGGAGGCGGCCATCAGCAGGCGGCCCAGCGCCGCGGTGGCCACCGGCCATGTATCGTGGATCTGCCGCGCCCGCTCCACAAGGGCCGTGCCGGTGATGGCCATGGCCTTGATGGGGGCGTCCTTCGCGATCACTCGAATCAATTCGTCCATAGTTGCTTACATTTCCTTTCGTGCCGCAAAAAAGATGCGCATCTCCCCGTCCGCCGGGGCGCACTTTTTGAGGTTTCCGTACTGCTTCACATCGGCAAAGCCGGCGTCCCTCAGATAACCGGCCAGCTCCTCCGGGGTGTAGGCGTACTCCTCGTGATACTCGCTCTCCCGCTCCCACGCGCCGTCCGGCCGCAGGGTGAAGAGGTCGATGCCGTATCCGCAGATCCGCCGCCGGGGGCTATATTCCCCGCGCCAGACGCAGAACACCTCGTCGGATTCGTCCAGATACATCTCCCCGTCCGCGCCCTCCAGCGCCTGCGGGGTCTTGGCATCGAAGAGGAACAGCCCGCCGGGCTTCAGATATTTGTATACCCGCTGGAACGTGCGCTTCATGGCTGCGGGCTTCGTCACGTAGTTGACGCTGTCCAGACAGCAGATCACCGCGTCCACCGGCTCCAGCAGCGTCAGGCGGCTCATATCCTGACACAGGAACAGCACCGACAGATCGCCGCACTTCTCCGACGCCACCGCCAGCATGTCCGGCGACAGGTCGATGGCCGTCATGTCGTAGCCCCGCTCCGCCAGCAGCTTCGTCAGGCTCCCGGTGCCGCAGGCCAGCTCTGCCACCGTCTTTACCGGCGTTTTCTGCCGCTTGAAGTGCCACCGGACATAGTCCGCCCACTGGGGATAGCCCACGTCGGTGGTCAGCAGGTCGTAGCTTCCCGCCAGAAAGGTGTAGTTATCCATCTTTTCTGACCCGGGGCAGCACGGTCTTGTACCCGTCCGCGCCGTACTGGAGCGCACGGTTCACCCGGCTGATGGTGGCGCTGGAAGCGCCGGTGCGCTCCAGAATATCGTTGTAGATCAGGCCGTCGTCCAGCAGCATCGCCACTTCCAGCCGCTGCTCCATGGCCCGCAGCTCCGCCACGGTGCACAGGTCCTGAAAGAAGGCCTTGCACTCGTCCACGGTCCTGAGCGTCAGAATGGCATCGTACAGCATGTCGCTCTGGGGGTTGTTGGATTTGATCATTCTGTTTCCCTCCGACGTACATTTTTACTTTTTGAAATCACATCAGCATTTTAACATGCTGTCTGATGAAAGTAAAGGCTTATTCCCGGCTCTTTGCGGCAAAAAGCGAAAAAAGCCCTTGCGCACGGCAGTGTGTTCCGATATAATGTATGCGCTGTGTGACAGCAAAACTTGTAGCAGTGCGGCGGATAAGGCAAACCCGCGCAGCGCGGTTGCGAATCCCGGCGCACGGAGGTAAAAATTATGGTCAAAGCGATCGTTGGCGCCAACTGGGGCGACGAGGGCAAGGGCAAGATCACCGACATGCTGGCGGAGACGTCGGACGTCGTCATCCGCTTTCAGGGCGGTGCGAACGCCGGTCACACCATCATCAACGACTACGGACGCTTCGCGCTCCACATCCTCCCCTCCGGCACCTTCTACCCTCACATCACCAACATCATCGGCAACGGCGTGGCGCTGGATGTGAAGAAGCTGGTCGAGGAGCTCAAGAGCATCACCGATCAGGGCGTCCCCGCCCCCAACCTCATCATTTCCGAGCGGGCGCAGCTCCTGATGCCCTACCACGTGCTTCAGGACGCCTACGAGGAGGAGCGCCTTGGCGGCAAGGCCTTCGGCTCCACCAAGAGCGGCATCGCCCCCTTCTATTCCGACAAATACGCCAAGACCGGCATTCAGGTGTGCGACCTGTTTGACGAGGACCGGCTCCGCGCCCGGCTCAACGCCGCCGTGGAGGTGAAGAACGTGCTGTTCGAGCACCTCTACCACAAGCCCCCTGTCAACGCCGACGAGATCTACGAGGACCTCATCCGCTGCCGCGAGCTGATCCGTCCCTATGTGGGCGACGCCGTGGGCTTCGTACATGACGCGGTGAAGGCCGGCAAGACCATCCTGATGGAGGGCCAGCTGGGCTCCATGAAGGACCCCGACCTGGGTATTTTCCCCATGACCACCTCTTCCCATACGCTGGCCGGCTTCGGCTGCGTGGGCGCGGCCGTCCCCCCCACGGCCATCAAGGACGTCATCTGCGTGTCCAAGGCGTATTCTTCCAGCGTAGGCTCCAATACCGAGCCTTTTGTCAGCGAGCTGACCGGAGAGGCCGGTGACGAGCTGCGCCGCCGGGGCGGCGACAAGGGCGAGTTCGGCGCCACCACCGGCCGTCCCCGCCGGGTGGGCTGGTTCGACACCGTGGCCACCAAGTACGGCTGCACGGTGCAGGGCGCCACGCAGGTGGCTCTCACCTGTCTGGACGTGCTGGGCTATCTGGACGAGATCAAGGTGTGCACCGGCTACGAGATCGACGGCGAGGTCACCGACAAGTTCCCCGTCACCCCGAAGCTCCTGCGGGCAAAGCCGGTGTTCACCACCCTGCCCGGCTGGAAGTGCGACATCCGGGGCGAGACCGACTTCAACAAGCTCCCCGCCGAGGCCCGGGGCTATGTGGAGTTCCTGGAGAGCCGGATCGGCGTGCCCATCAGGATCGTCTCCACCGGTCCCAAGCGTCACGAGGTCATCCTGCGCAAGTAAACGATATACCGGAAACGGGCGGCCATACGGCCGCCCGTTTTTTGCGTTCTCCCCCGCTCCGCACCCTTTTCCCGGCGGCTCATAAAATGGGATGGAAGGAATGGAAGAGCCGCGCTCTTTTGTTTCCCATATAAACCATCGGGAGGTACGACCATGGCTGAAATCATCGAGCCGGGCCCCGTCGCCGACACCGCCGGCATCCGCGAGGCCGTATGCATCCACACCCGAAAGATCTTTGACAGCTGCCGCGACAAGGACTGCGTCGAGGATCTGCGGCTGTATCCCACCCAGAGCTCTCAGGCCGCCATTGACCGGGCCATCAGCCTGAAGGCCGGTCAGGCCGAGCTGCTCTACGCGTACATTGACGTGGAGCCCGTCGGCTTCAACCGCGGGTTCTACACCGTGGACGTCCGCTACTTCTACCGCGTCACCGCCGACGCCTTCGTGGGCACCGCCCGGCCGGTGGCCATCTCCGGTCTGGCGGTCTTTGACAAGCGGGTCATCCTGTTCGGCAGCGAGGGCAGCGCCAAGGTGTTCTCTTCCAAAACGGTGCTGGACGGCCTTGACCAGCCGGACATCGTCAAGACCAACCTGCCCACCGCCGTGGTGGAGTCCGTGGACCCCATCATTCTGGGCATGAAGCTGGTGGACTCCTGCGAGAGCCGCCTGTGCGACTGCTGCGACGGCACGGATATCCCCGCCCCCATCGCCGCCTGCTTCCCCGGCGACCTGAGCTTTTCCGGCGAGGGCAAGCGGGTCTACGTCACGCTGGGCCAGTTCTCCATCATCCGGCTGGAGCGGGACAGCCAGCTGCTCATCCCCGCCTACGACTACTGCATCCCCAGCAAGGAGTGCCCGGGCAGCGGCGACGACGACCCCTGCGCCATCTTCCGGAAGGTGCAGTTCCCCATGGACGAGTTTTTCCCGCCCAACACCATCTCTCAGCCGGAGAATTATCAGGACACCAAAAACTGCTGCTGCGGAAGCTGAAAAAAAGCGGGCGGCGGGCTCAGCCCGCCGCTCGCTCACAACAGCAATATGAGAACTTCTATCTATATTGAACGGAGCTTTGCTAATCTGGCTCCGGACAGATTTGGAAGAGCGGTCACCGCTCGCTGGGGACGGTGCCGGCGCCGCCGTAGATCAGGTCGTCCACGTCGGACTTAACAGTGCTCTGTTCCATGTACTTCATCATATGCATCAGCCTCCTTTCCTTTGATTTGAATGTATTATAGCAGGCTCCCGCCGCGAAAACTATCAAGAAATGGTAAATAATTTATGTCCGAATTAAAAACAATTTTCCCTTGCTTTTTTCTCA
>CAKUKL010000138.1 GCA_934662925.1 uncultured Oscillospiraceae bacterium
GAACGTCCCGGGCGGGGGAGTTGATCTGATCCTCCGACCAGTCGTCCACGATGACCACGGCGGCGCCGTTCTTGGCCAGATTGACGTAGTGGGTCAGGTAGCCGTCTCCGGCGGAGCTTTCCGCCCCGCAGATGAAGTGGGGGGATGCGGAGCTGGATACGATCCGGTTCCGCAGGACCGTATTTCCCACCTTGATGGGTGAGAGCAAATGACTGTATTTGGGCTTCATAGGTTCCTGCCTTCCTTTGCGAACTTGTGCGTTTGATGTTCTTATGCTGGGAAACACTTGTAGTTTATGGCGTTCATGAGCGCTTTGCACCGTCTGTGCTTGTTCACAGTATACAAATGCAGGCGGAACAGAACAAGAACACAAATACGCAGCGAAAGGTCGGAAATGTAAACCAGCATCTCCATATCAGCACTTGACATTTTCCGGAATTGTCATTAAAATCCCATCAGAGCGCCGCGTATCCCTTCAGCTGGAAGGGATGCGCGGGCGGCATCCCGGAGACAAAGGAGCACGCCATGGACGAGAGTGAAAAGATCAGGGTACTGGAACGCAAATTGGCGGAGACGGAGGCCGCGCGGCAGGCCGCCGCGCAGGACGTGGCCTATTACAAACACCTGCTTCAGGGCAACGCCCTGAAGAGCATCCTGCTGGGCGAGCTGCCGGAGCAGGCGCGCATCGACGCCTTCCTGCGCCAGTACGGCATCCATTTCGGCTCCAACTGCTTCATGGTGGCCCTGCTGCTGCCGGACAGCGAGCACTATCTGCGCAACACCGGCCTGCCCCAGAACTACGAGACGCTCAAGGAAATGGGCCGCATCGTGGAGGACACCTGCGAGAAATATCTGCCCTGCCACCGGACGACCATCCAGATGAAATTTGCTCTCATCATACCGGTGAAGGACATCACGAAGAATACCGCTGCCCAGACCCGCCGGATCGTCAGCGACTGCAACCGGCGGATGACGAAGATCGTGCAGGAGCTGGCCAGCGAGCACAGCATTTCCTGCAAGGCGTCCATCAGCTTCCCAGTAAAGGGCGTCCACTGGTTGTTCTGGGCCTTTGACCACGCCAAGACCCTGATGGAGAACCTGAGCGAGAAGGAATACATCTGCGGCTACGACATGGGCGCCGGCAGCTCCCGGATAAAGCCCACCACCGCGGAACGCAGCCGGTTTTTCTTCGAGCAGTGCTTCTATACCGCCTGCATCAGCCACGACAACATTCAGGCCTGTCAGGTGCTGGGCGGCTGGTTCCGGCAGGAGGCGCAGAATGCTGGGATATCCTTCTCCCACGCCACGTGGCTCCTTCAGCGGTACATGACCTTCCTGCTGAACACCATGAATATCAGCCTGTACGAGCCTCATAATGAAATGAGCATCGCGCTGGTGCAGTGCTACATTGACATCAACAAATGCTTCACCTTTGACGACGTGGCCACGGTGCTGGACCGCTTTTCCGAGCTGGTGTCCCACTTTACCGACAAGGGTATTCTGGAAAGCAGCTCCGACGCCAAGGCCAACGTGGCCCGGGCCTATATCGAGGCCCACTTTGCCGAGCCGGACCTGACGGTGGAGAGCGTGTGCGAGCAGCTCCAGATGAGTCGGGCGGGCCTTTCAAAAATCTTCAAGAGCAAGACCGGCGTCACCCTGCTGGAATACATCCATCAGCAGCGCATCGAGCGGGCCAAACGGCTCATCCGCGAGGGCATCCCGCTGGACGAGGCGGCGTCCAGCTGCGGCTACTACTCCCGCCGGAGCCTGACGGAAGTATTCAAGAAGTACGAGGGCTGTACGCCCAGCGAGTACCGCCGGGATGCGGCGCAGGAGGGCTGACCGCGTGACAAAATGCGGCGGAAATAGCTTGGCCCGGCGCGATCACGCGGCAATTTTACGCAAAAACAGGGGCGGTCCGTTTTCAGAACGGACCGCCCCTGCTTTTTCTTCTGTGGAACAAAATAACCCCGGCAGGCACCGCAAACACGATGACCTGCCGGGGTATTTTCGGAAACAGCTGCCGCCCCTGTCAGAGGGGACAAAATCTTTAGGGTATTTTCATCATTGCGCGTACTTCATGCTCTCGTAAAACACATACTGGCTCTGCCAGCCGTCCTCGGAGGACGGCGCAAAGGTGATCTCCACCAGCTCCGGCGCGGGGAAGTCCCCGTCGTTCCCGGTAAGCAGATACTCCCGGATGTGGTTCAGCTTCTGCTGGTCGATCTCGCCGTCCATCCATAGGGAGTCGGAGAGATCATAGCACTTGAACCGAGCGGTGACGATGCCGCCCTGCGCGGCGCTCTGGCCGTCCAGCACCAGATAAACGGAGCTGTCGAAGCTCCAGCCGGTGGCAGTCACATTGCCGCTGTCAAGGACGTAGGTCATGGAATTGTCGTAGTTTTGAACGGTGCGGCCGAAGTGTTTGCCCGTCACGGCGTCCAGCGTCTCTTTGGACACGCCAATCTCGTCATCGTAAAGCTCCTGACTGCCCAGCGTCTGAATGGCGTAGGCCGCCATCTGGTCGTCGGAGAAGGAGCCGTCGCCGCCCTTCTCCATCAGCCCGATAAGGGGCGGAAGGCCCGCGTCCGACCGGAAGAGGTCGTAATATTCTTCCGCTTCCGGCTCGATGACGCCCAGCGGGTCCGCGCCGCTCAGGATGCCGTCAATGCTGTCCAGCGCCTCGACGGGGGCGAAGTAACGCCGCATCCTGTTGATTTTGCCGGATGCGTCAAAGCAGCTGACCAGACAGAAAACCTCGTCCCACGCCGCCAGCAGCAGTTCGTTTCCATCGCCATCGGAGATGAGATACGACGTTTCATAATCCACGGTGGACAGAAATGCCGCTGTTGTCCATTCGTCCGGGGCCAGCGCGTCCCGGAGCTGCGCGGTCTGCTCCGCTGTCAGGGCATAAGCCGTGGAGCGGTCCCGGTCGTTTTCGTCGCCGTAGGCCCGGATCATGTCAAAGCGGAAATCGCTGACGTAATCCGGCAGCCGATCCGGCTCACTGACCTCAGGCCCGGCGGAGATCACCGGCGTATCTGACGGTGCAGGCTGGGAAGGAGAGGGCTGCTCCAGCTGCGCGGCGGTCCTGCACCCCGCCAGCGAAAGGGTCATCAGCGCGGCGAGCGCCCCGCAGAATAGCTTTTTCATCGTGATACCTCCAAATGTGCCATGTGCCACGGATTATAGCAGGGCCGCGCCGGGCTGTCCACAACAAAGCGGGAACAAATGGTTACAATTTGTGAAAGACAGTCCGTACACTCATTTTTATGAAAAGCTTTAAAAGCAGGGAAGGACAAAGGAAATGGACGATTGCACAGAGAATAATGCACGCAGGGTTGGAACGGGGAAAAGTTAAAGGTTTTTGCAGAAGGTCCTTTCTTTTCCCTGCGGGGCATGCTATAATATAAAAGCCACACAATCTAATATTTTCAGTCGTTAAGGGGAAACTGCTTTGGCAAAAAGTGTTTTCTCTCTCTACTCATTTCATTTGTCCCTTTGCGACTTGATTGAGATTGTGTGGCAACAATGAGGGGGGTTGCACTTTTTCAGTGCGTCTCTCATGTGGGGACGCACTTTTTTAATGCCCTCATAAAATTTGGAGGGACAGTGAGATGAAAAGATTTTTATCATTATGCATGGCTCTTGTTATGATATTCGGTATCGCAGGATGCAGCTCAGAAGGGCACGAGGGGGAAGCCAGGACGCCGTCCGGTTCAAGCGCCCAAAAAGGCAGGGATCATCAGGAGGTCTATAGAGCGTTCGAAGAAAAAGGCTTTACCAATATCCGCTTCGAGGCGCTTGACGATCTTGTGTTCGGCTGGCTTACCAAGGATGGTGAAGTCGAGTCTGTATCGGTAGACGGAGATACCGGCTATTCAGCCGACAAGTGGTATCCCGTCGATGTGGAGGTTATCATAACCTATCACACGTTTCCCGACAAAGAGAGCGAAGCGCCTGCTGAGTCTGATCCGGGTGAATTAGACCCGCCTGACGGTGCAGCGGCAGATGAGGTGCTGACGGTAGATAACTGCCCCGAGCTTGCGGCGATGATGGCGGTGCACGGTGAGACAGATCCTTCCTATGAAGCGTTTGCAGATACCTGCTATGGTAAAGTGATCGAGTTTGACGGGAGCATAGACTACATGGATAACCACTCGACTTATAATTCATTCAATGGCTCAACTTCCGTTTCGGAATATGAATACGATGTATTGGTGAGTTATGGCGATTATCATGCGGATTCTCAGACAGGACCGACGATGAGAATTGAAAATGTATCGAGCCGGAAGCTTGGTTATGATGTATCAAAGGATTTGCCCGACTTTATGGAAATTGGGTCTGATGTCAGGATTCGGGTCCGTGTTGGCAGCTATAACGCCGACACGGGGATATTTACCATGTATCTTGAGTCGATCACCGCAAGGTAACAGCTGAATATTTTCTATAGGCCGGGATGCTTGAAGAGCATCCCGGCTTTTTGGAGCATTTTTGCCGCGAAAAGGAACAGCATGGCCACCCATGGGGTGGCCATGCTGTTCTTTGATGTAAAACTGAGGATCAGATGCGCATGGCGGCGTAGAAGCCTTCCTTGGTGGCCCACTCCACCGTCCGGGCGCGGACGCAGTCGCCGATCTCATCGAACTCCGGGGTCAGGCCCATGAAGGAGTCGGCCAGCGCGATCTTGGCCCGCATGCCGGCGGCCAGCACCACGCTGTCGCAGGGGACGGTGACGGTCTTACCATCCTGCTCATAGGTGACGGCCTTTTCATCCACGGAGCACACCCTGGCGCTCAGCACGGGGATGAAGTTCGGCTCCTTTTCAAACTCTACCAGCATCTCGTCCCGGTGGGTCTTGGACGCGTCGGGGGCGAGGGCGGACTGCATCTCGATGATGGTGACCTTTTTGCCCAGCTTGGCGAGGTGCAGGGC
>CAKUKL010000139.1 GCA_934662925.1 uncultured Oscillospiraceae bacterium
TTTCGGCTCTTTCGGAACTTTCCGCTCGCTTTCGCTCACATTCCGTCCCGCCCGTCAGGCGCTCAGTTAATATACCAAACCGGCGGCACTTTGTCAACACTTTTTTACGTTTTTTCTTCGCTTTTTTTCGCCGGGCCGCGACACCCACAACATCTTGGTTGTCTCTACCTAACTACCCACTATTTTTTCCCGCCGACAACAGGATCAGCGCCGTCGCAGCGGCCACCGCCGCCGTTCCCGCGCCCCAGAAAACCGCAGGGAGCGCCTCCGGTACGCCCAAAAAAATCAGCACAACGCCGACGCACACGCACAGCGCCGGGCCGAAGCTCCGCCCCGACTCCCGCAGATTCCAGCACTCCGCCAACAGGCCGAGGTACACCACATCCGCCAGCAGCCACAGGGCGGACGCCAGCCCCTCGATGCGGGCCGACCGGCCCAGCGTGGCCGTCATCAGAAAAAACGGCTCCTCCGACTCCGCCGCCACCGCCGGACTGAGCACCCCCGCCGTCACGAGGCCCGCCAGCGCCGTGGTCAGCGCCAGCGCGCCCAGCCACCCCGCCGTCCGCCGTACTCCCTCCGGGTCAGCTGCGGTGCGATTTATATACGGTAAGGTGAACAGAAACGTCCCGCCCGTCTCTATGGCCGATAAAAATCCGCTCCACGCGTTTTCCGCCGGAACGGCGAGATATTCCGGCCGGACGCGGAACGCCCCCCAGACCAGCAGCGCGGCGGCCACCGCCGCCATGCCAAGATAAAAGATCTCCGCACCCCGGAAAAACGCCGCGGGCTTGCCGCTCACCGCCCAGATCAGCAGAGCCGCCAGCAGCAGCACCAGCCACACCCGCTCGCTCTCTCCGGAGCCGCCCACCCGGGCCACCCGTCCGGCGCACCGGACAAGGCCCCGGCTCAGCAGTGCGGCGCCCCATACCATATATAGAATATGCAGAGCCTTTCCCGCCGTTTTTCCCTCAAGCCGTGCCCAACGGGGCGCCAGCGCCGACAACCCCCACCCGGCCAGCAGCAGTACCGGCAGAGCCAGCAAAGCCCCCTGCCAGCTCCGGCCCGCCGCGGCTGCGGCGGGGGCAAGTCCGCCGGTGAACGCCGTCACCAGCAGCTGCCGCAGGGACATCCTGTCCCGATTCATCCCGATCCCTCCCATCGCACCGTCCTGACCGCCTGCAATTCGCCGTCCACATTCTCCAGCACCGGCAGTTCCACCCACCCGAAGGTTTCGAGGGCCGCCAGCACCTCCGCCGCCGTGGGGGCGGAAACGCCGCTGTCCGTCAGCACCTCCAGCCGGGCCGCCGGGTCTCCCGGGCCGTCCAGCAGCGCCGCCGCATCCTCCGTGAGCCACATGGCCGCCGACGGGCTCAGCTCCCGGTCCGCCATGACCCACGCCGCGGCCGCCCCCGCGTCCGCGTCCATTCCTATTATAATGTACGAGAGATTGGTCAGCGCCATCTCCCGTTCCCCTGCCCAGGGCAGGGCCTGCCGGGCCGCTTCCAGATCGGCCCCGTCGGCGGAGCCCCTCGCCCCGCCGTCCTGATCCGTCCCGCCGCACACCGCCGTCAGCGTCACCGGCCCCGCGCCGTCCACCCCCAGCACCCGCGCCAGCGCCAGACCGTCCGGCTCCCGGGCGTTGGGGGCGCAGCCGGACAAAAGGGCCAGCGCCGCCGCGTAGAAGATGAGTTTTTTCACCGCTGGTTCCTCCTGTTGCCTGTGTTGAGATAGTCCTCCCGGAGCTTGACCCACGGCAGAGGCACCCGGAACACCGCGTGGCCCTCCCGCTGCCGCCCGGCGTTGGAGGCGAAGGGCGTGAGGTAGGCCACGCCGAAGCTCTCCAGCCGGGCCAGCCGGAACACCAGCACCACCCAGCCCAGCACAAGCCCCGTCAGTCCCGCGATCCCGGCCATCACCGTCAGCAGGAACCGCCAGATCCGCAGTCCTCCGGCGAAGTCCTGACTGGGGGCGGTATACCCGGCAATGCCCGCCACGGCCACCGCCACCAGCACCGCCGGACTCACCAGCCGGGCCTCCACCGCCGCGGAACCCACCACCAGCCCGCCCAGAATGGACACCGTCTGCCCGATGGAGGACGGCAGCCGCAGCCCCGCCTCCTGCAACACCTCAAAGGCCAGCAGCATGGCCAGCACCTCCGCCAGCGTGGGGAAGGGCACGTTTTCCTTGGCCGCGATGATGGACAGGGCCAGCTTCACCGGAATCATCTCCGGGTGGAACAGCACCGCCCCCACGTACAGCCCCGGCAGGAACAGCGTGATGAACATGCAGGCGTACCGCAGCACGGAGAGGGCCGCCGCTGTCATCCAGCCGCTGGTCCGGTCCTGCCCCGTGCGGAAAAACTGATCCACCGTGGCGGGCAGCAGCCAGCCCATGGGGATGCCGTCGGCCAATATCCCCACCCGGCCCTCGGCCAGTCCGGCGCAGAACCGGTCGGGCCGCTCGGTGTAGGCGGTGAGGGGAAAGGCCGTCCCCGTCTGCCCGGCCACATACTGCTCGAAATTGCCCGTCATGAGCAGCGCGTCGATGTCGATGTCCGCCAGCCGCGCCCGGATCTGCCTGACCAGCGCCGGGTCGGCGATGCCCTCCAGATACAGCACGTCCACCGGCGTCAGCGACTGCCGCCCCACGATCTCCTCGTCAATGCGCAGCTCCGGGGCACGGAGCCGCCGCCGGACCAGCGAGGTGTTCGTCCGCAGGTTCTCCACGAAGGAATCCCGGGCGCCCTTTACGTCCGGCTCATTTTCCGGGTCAGAGACGGAGCGCTTCTCCTCCGTTCCAGCCGACAGGGTGAGCACCTGCGCCTTTCCCGGGAAAAACAGCGCCACCGAGCCGTCGATCATGTCGAAGATCACCTGATCCGCCGTCTCCCGCACCTGCACGGACAGGGCGTACAGCCCGCCCCTGGCCATGAGGTCGAAGGCGGCGTCCATGTCCGCCGCCGTCCGGAGGGCCTCGTTTTCCTCCATGGGCCGGAGCACGTAGTCGCAGGCCCGCTCGTTGCGCACCTGCCCCGCGATATACAGCAGCTCCACCTGCCGCGCCGGGTCGTTGTTGAGGTAGAGCGTCCGCCGGTTGAAGTCGGCGCAGCCGCCGAACACCCCGGCGATGTTGTCCGCCGTGGGGGCGCAGTCATACCGCGGCTCCCGCCGGGGATGGGGCGGCACCTCCCGCTGTTTTTTCCCGAATCGGCCCATGGCCGCGCCCCCTTTCACCATGGCAGTATGCCCGAAAATTTCCCAGCTATGCGCGCCGCCGGAATTTTTCCCCGGCCCGCCGGCGCACGGATATGTTCTGGACGTTGGCCGCCGGATGTGGTAAACTATTCTGTAATTTCGCCGGTTCTGGGCCGGCTGACCGGAAAGGCTGATTCCATGCTGTATATTTTGCTTGCGATAATCCTCATCGTTGCCGATCAGATCGTAAAATATCTGGTCCGCGCCAATATTCCCCTCGGCGGGCATGTCCCCTTCATCCCCCACGTGCTGGAGCTGACCTACGTCCGGAACACCGGCGCGGCCTTCTCCATTCTGGCGGCCCACACGTGGATCCTCACCGTGGTGTCCCTCATCGTGGTGATCGCCATGGCCGCCGCCCTGTGGAAAAAGGTCCTGCGGCACCCGCTGGGGGTCGTCCCGGCGGTGATGGTGCTGGCCGGGGGCGCGGGCAACCTCATCGACCGCATCGCCTTCGGCTATGTCACCGACATGTTCAGCACCCTGTTCATGGACTTCGCCGTGTTCAACGTGGCGGACATCTGCATCACCGTGGGCGGTGTGTGGCTGGTGCTGTATGTCCTGTTCGGCTATGAAAAGCTGGAGCCCAAAAAGGGGAACGCCAATGACGGAACCGACCTTCCTGCTGACCGTTCCTGAGTCCGGCCGGGCGGACGCCCTGCTGGCCGCGGCGGTGGACGGGCTCACCCGCTCGGCGGCCCAGCGCTGGATGGAGGAGGGCCGGGTGACGCAGAGCGGCGTCCCTGTGAAGAAAAACGCCCGGCTGAACGCCGGGGCCGTGCTGGCCGTCACCCCGCCCCAGCCGGAGGAGGTGGATGTGGTCCCCCAGAACATCCCGCTGGACGTGGTGTATGAGGATGACGACGTCATCGTGGTCAACAAACCGGTGGGCATGGTGGTCCACCCCGCCCCGGGCCACCCGGACGGCACGCTGGTCAACGCGCTGCTGTACCACTGCAAAGATTCCCTGTCCGGCATCAACGGGCAGCTCCGCCCCGGCATCGTCCACCGCATCGACCGGGACACCTCCGGCCTCATCATCGCCGCCAAGAACGACCGGGCCCATCTGGCGCTGGCGAAGCAGCTTCAGAACCACTCCCTGTTCCGGCTGTACCACGCCGTGGCCGTGGGCGGCTTCCGGGAGGAGTCCGGCACCGTGGATGCCCCCATCGCCCGGCACCGGACGGACCGGAAAAAAATGGCTGTCTGCCGCCCCGGAGAGGGCCGGGACGCCGTCACCCACTGGCGGGTGGTGGACAGCCGGAACGGCTATTCCCATATCACCTGCCGTCTGGAGACCGGCCGCACCCACCAGATCCGTGTCCACATGGCGTCCATCGGGCACCCGCTGCTGGGGGACACGGTGTACGGCGCGAAAAAGCCGTGGCCCGGTCTGGCGGGCCAGTGCCTTCACGCCGCCCAGCTCACCTTCACCCACCCGTCCACCGGGGAACGCATGACGGTGGAGGCCCCCCTCCCTGACTGGTTCACCGCCGTCCTCACCAAACTGGGGCTGGAATAACATCTCAGTAAAAAGCAGAACCCCCGCCGGGATCACATGATCCCGGCGGGGGGCAAAAAAGGCGGCCATTGGCCGCCTTTCCGCATTTTTGTGTTACTTCTGCGCCTGTTTTTCCGTCTCCGCGGACG
>CAKUKL010000140.1 GCA_934662925.1 uncultured Oscillospiraceae bacterium
CCCCCGTCTATCTGGAAATGAAGGCGGAAAACGAGTTCCGCCTCACGCCGGACGAGCTGCGCTCCGCCATCACCGACAAGACGAAGCTGCTGGTGCTGCCCTTCCCCTCCAACCCCACCGGCGGCATCATGGAGCGCCATGACCTTGAGGCGCTGGCCGACGTGCTGCGGGGCACCAACATCATGGTGCTGTCCGACGAGATCTACGCCGAGCTGACCTACGGCGAGCACCGCCACGTATCCATGGCCAACCTGCCCGACATGTACGACCGCACCATCGTGGTCAACGGCTTCTCCAAGGCCTATTCCATGACCGGCTGGCGGCTGGGCTATCTGGCCGGGCCGAAGGAGGTCATCGCCCAGATGACCAAGCTCCACCAGTTCGGCATCATGTCCGCCCCCACCACCAGCCAGTACGCCGCCATCGAGGCCATGCGCAACGGCGACCACGACATTGAGAAGATGCGGGACGAGTACGACGGCCGCCGCCGGTATCTGGTGGAGGGCCTGCGCCGCATCGGTCTGGAGTGCTTCGAGCCCAAGGGCGCATTCTATGTCTTCCCGTCCATCAAGTCCACCGGACTCTCCTCCGACGACTTCTGTGAGCGGTTCCTGCTGGAGGAAAAGGTGGCCGTCATCTCCGGCGCGGCCTTCGGCCCCGGCGGCGAAGGCTTCGTCCGCTGCTGCTACGCCGCGTCCATGAAGGATCTGGCCGAAGCGCTGACCCGGATGGACAACTTCCTCACCAACCTGCGGAAAAAGCAGGCCCGGGGCGAGCTGTAATCCGTTTTTTCCACATTCCGTACATTAAGAGAAGGGAGCGTTCCCATGTATATCACCTGCCTTGATATGGAGGGCGTCCTCGTCCCCGAGATCTGGATCGCCTTCGCCGAGGAGACCGGCATCCCCGAGCTGCGCCGCACCACTCGGGACGAGCCGGACTACGACAAGCTCATGGCCTACCGGCTGGCCATCCTCAAAGAGCACGGGCTGGGCCTGAAGGAGATCCAGGCCGTCATCGCCAAGATCGACCCCCTGCCCGGCGCGAAGGAGTTTCTCGACCAGCTCCGGCGGGAGACGCAAGTCATCATCCTCAGCGACACCTTTGAGCAGTTCGCAAAGCCCCTGATGGAAAAGCTGGGCTGGCCCACCATCTTCTGCAACACGCTGGATGTGGCGGACAGCGGCGAGATCACCGGCTACAAGATGCGCTGTGAGAAGTCCAAGCTCACCACCGTCCGGGCCCTTCAGTCCATCGGCTACGAGACCATCGCCGCCGGGGACAGCTACAACGATCTGGGCATGATCCAGGCCAGCAAGGCAGGCTTCCTGTTCAAGAGCACCGACAAGATCTGCGCCGACCACCCGGAGATCCCCGCCTGCGAGGAATTTTGCGACCTGCTGGCCGGCATCCGCGCCGCCATGGCCTGACGGGCGCGTATTTTCAGGAGTTTTCCTCTGAAACAAGGAGTTTTTCCCATGAAAAACGATTTTTCCGACCTTCCCTTCCGCCCGGCGGACATCCTGCTGCCTCATAACTGCGACCTGCCCCTCTGGTCGGTGGTGGCCTGCGACCAGTACACCTCCCAGCCGGAATACTGGCAGCGGGTGGAGGAGCGGGTGGGCCGCGCGCCGTCCTCCCTGCGGCTCATCCTGCCGGAGAGCAGTCTGGACGGCCCCCACGTGGAGACGGACATCATGGACGTGAACAACACCATGACCCGTTACCTCCGGGAGGACCGCTTCGCCCTGCTGCCCTCCGCCATGGTCTATGTGGAGCGCCGCCTGCACAGCGGAGCCCTCCGCCGGGGCCTTATCGGCATGGTGGATCTGGAGCAGTACGACTACGAGCCCGGCTCCGCCGCTGCCGTCCGGGCCACGGAGGGCACCGTCCTCTCCCGCATTCCGCCCCGGGTGGCTGTGCGGAAAAACGCCCCCATCGAGTTGCCCCATGTCATGCTGCTGTGCGACGATGCGCGGCGCACTGTCATCGAGCCGCTGGGCGGCGAGACCGCCGGCATGGAGCGGCTGTACGACTTCGAGCTGATGGAAAACGGCGGGCACATCACCGGCTGGCGGCTGACGGACGAGCAGCTGGGCCGGGTCCACGCCGCCCTGTCGGCGCTGGCCGACCCCGCCGCCTTCAATGCACGCTACCATACGGAGAACCAGCCCGTCATGCTCTTCGCCGTGGGGGACGGCAACCACTCGCTGGCCACCGCCAAGGAGTGCTACGAGCGGCAGAAGCGCCTCACCCCGCCGGAAAAGTGGCCGGAGCTGCCCGCCCGCTTCGTCCTGTGCGAGCTGGTGAACCTCCACGACCAGTCGCTGGAATTCGAGCCCATCCACCGGGTGGTGTTCCGCACCGACCCGCAGGCCCTGCTGGACGCCCTCACCGCCGCCTATCCCGGCGCGCACCTCGGCCGGGGCGAGGGCCACGTTATCGAGTTCGTCTCCGCCGACGGCGCGGGGCACATCACCGTCCCCGGCCCCAAAGCTCAGCTGCCGGTAGGCACCCTCCAGAGCTTTCTGGACGACTATCTGGCCGCCCATCCCGGCCGGGTGGACTACATCCACGGGGATGATGTCGCCCGGGAGCTGGGCATGAAGCCCGGAAACATCGCCTTCCTCCTCCCCGCCATGGAAAAGGATGAGCTGTTCCCCACCGTCATCCACGACGGCGTGCTCCCCCGCAAGACCTTCTCCATGGGGGAGGCCAACGACAAGCGCTTCTATCTGGAAGCCCGGAAGATCCGGTAAACTTATCCCCGCGCGGCCCGTCAGGACTCACGCGGGGATCACTTTTCTCAACCGCGAGGTGACGCCGATGCAGGTCAAGGCATTCGCAAAACTGAATCTCACGCTGGACATCCTCCGCCGCCGGGAGGACGGCTACCACGACCTCCAGATGGTCATGCAGTCCATCGATCTGGCGGACGAGCTCACCGTCACCCCCGCCGAGGGCGAGGGGGCCATGTCCACCACCCTGAGCTATCTGCCCAGCGACGGCCGCAATCTGGCCCAGATGGCCGCTGAGGCCTTCCGGAACGCGGCGGGCCGGGGCGGTCAGGTGGACATCTCCATCGTCAAGCGCATCCCGGTGTGCGCCGGGATGGCCGGGGGCAGCTCCGACGCCGCCGCCGTCCTCCGGGCCATGAACGAGCTCACCGGGGCCGGATACACCCCGGCGGAGCTTGCGAAGATCGGCGAAGCCGTGGGCTCCGACGTGCCCTACTGCGTGGTGGGCGGCACGGCGCTGGCCGAGGGCCGGGGCGAACGGCTCACGGCGCTGCCGCCGCTGCCCCCCTGCCACGCGGTGGTGTGCAAGCCGCCCTTCCCCATCTCCACCCCCCAGCTGTTCAGCCGGGTGGACGTGCGGAAGATCGCCCGGCGGCCGGACACGGAGGGAATGCTGGCGGCGCTGGCCGCCGGGGACCTCACCGGCGTGGCCCGGCGAATGTACAACGTGTTCGAGGACGTGCTGGAGCCCCGCCGTCAGGCGGAGATCAACGCCATCAAGGCCGCCCTCATCGACTGCGGCGCGCTGGGCGCGGCCATGACGGGCAGCGGCCCCACCGTATTCGGTCTCTTCGACGACCCCGCCGCCGCCGAAAGCGCCCGGGATCGGCTGAGCGGAAGCTATCAGGATGTGTTCCTGTGTCGCACTCTGTAAAATCAGGTGAAATATAAAATGGCCGCCCCGACGGGGCGGCCATTTTATATTTCAAATCACATATCGAAGAAACCCATGATGGCGATGCCGATGACCACCAGCAGGATCATGAGGTAGTGCTTGAGGGACAGCTTTTCCTTCAGGAAAATGCGGCCCCACAGCACGGACACCGCGCAGTAGGAGGCGATGATGGGGGCGGACATGGCCAGATGCTCCGTATCCGCGATGGCGTAGATGTAGGCGAACTGACCCGCCGTCTCGCAGATGGCGCCCATATACTTGGGGCCCTCCATCTTGGGCACCAGCTTATCCTTTTTGATGATGACCACGTAGATGAAGCAGACCACCGCCGCCGCGAGGAAGGTCAGCTCGTAGGCGCAGTTGGCGGATGCTGCCGCCTGATCGGCACACTCCTCCAGTGTGGCAAACATTCCACTGTCAAAAGCGCGTGTGGTCAGTATCTCCAGCACCCGGTTGTCCGCGAAGGTGCCGGCGGCGTCCAGAATGCAGTAGATGATGGGCAGAGCCAGCGCCAGAAAGCTCTTGGAATACTTGTAATTGCTGGCCTTCTGCCGCTCGGCCCGGAGATCCTCGTCCTCCCGGTACTCCACGACGCCAAGGCCGATGACGCCCACGCACACCAGCGCCACCGCCGCCAGCGCCAGCGGGGAATATTCGTCGATGCCCACCATGATGAGGGTCATGATAGCCACCAGCGCGCCGGAGGAGTTGGCGATGGGAGAGGAAACGGACAGCTCGATGTACCGCAGGCCCAGATAGCCCACAGTCATGGAGGAAATGTACAGCAGGGACACAGGCAGATAGGTGAGGATGATCTGCATGGAGATCTCCGTCCCCCCCACGAAGATCTCGTAGGCGGCGTGAAGTCCCATGACCACGCCCACGGCGATGACCATCTTCAGATGGCTGAGGGGATCTTTCGCGTCACGGCAGCCGATCTTGGAAAAAAGGTCCGACCCGGACCAGCACAGCAGCGCCAACAGGGATAACCAGAACCACATTTTTATATTTCTCCTTTAATATTACAGTTTCAGTGTGTGGGGCCGATTTCGCCCCACCGGAAAAAATGGGTTCAGGCCATCTTGGGAGGTTTGGTCCGTGAGACGATCCAGCCCGACCTGCCGGAGCGGCAGCCCGCCGCGCTTCTGATGTTTTTGAGCATGGTTGCAAACCTCCTTTGATGATAAGAT
>CAKUKL010000141.1 GCA_934662925.1 uncultured Oscillospiraceae bacterium
TACCAGTCCTGATCTGCGCCGGGCTGCTCTGCCTGCTGGCCGGCTGCCGGGCGGAACCCCTTCCGGCGGAACCGGAAAAGCCCGTGATTTATCTGTACCCGGAAACGGAGACAGAAGTCACCGTGAAGCTGGACTTCGAGGGGACGATCACCTCCGCCTATCCCGCCTATGAGGACGGCTGGACGGTGACCGCCCGGCCGGACGGCACCCTGACCGACGGTCATGGCCGGGAATACTACTGCCTGTTCTGGGAGGGCGTCAGCCGAACCGAATACGATTTCTCCACCGGATTTTGTGTTCCGGGGAAGGACACCGCGGAGTTTCTGGAGCAGGCGCTGTCGCAGCTCGGCCTGACGGACCGGGAAGCGGACGAGTTCATTATCTACTGGCTGCCCCGGATGGAGGGCAATGCCTACAACCTAATTTCCTTCCAGACGGACGCCTACACGGACAGCGCGGCGCTCGCCGTCGACCCCGAGCCGGATACGCTCATCCGGGTGTTCATGGCGTGGCAAGGGTTGGAGAAGCCGGTGGACGTGCCGGAACAGCCTCTGAGCGCTGTGGAGCGGAATGGCTTTACAGTCGTTGAGTGGGGCGGTGCGGAGATCAATGCGGATTGATTATTTTGAATCGTTGAGAACTGAAAAATACTGAAGAGAGGGAGCGTGTCTCATGGCCCATCAAACTGTTATCGTTCTGGACTTCGGCGGCCAGTACAACCAGCTCATTGCCCGCCGGGTCCGTGAGTGCGGCGTGTACTGCGAGGTCAAGCCCTGCACCACGCCGCTGTCTGAACTGAAAGCCATGGATCCTATTGGCATTATTTTTACCGGCGGCCCCAATTCCGTCTATCTGGAGAGTTCGCCCCACGTGGACCCAGAAATCTTTACTTGGGGCGTGCCCATTCTGGGCATCTGCTACGGCTGCCAGCTCATGGCCCACACGCTGGGCGGCGAGGTGACCGCCGCGCAGGACGATACCGCCCGGGAGTACGGCAAGACCGTCACCTATTACGACACCGCCTGCAAGCTCTTCAAGGGCCTGCCGGAGCAGGGCGTGTCGTGGATGAGTCATGGCGACTACATGGCCCGGGTGCCAGAGGGCTTTGCCCTCACTGCCCACTCCGACAACTGCCCCAACGTGGCCATTGCTGACGAGGCCCGCGGCTTCTATGGTGTGCAGTACCATCCGGAGGTCAACCACACCGAGCATGGCACGGATATGATCCGCAACTTCCTTTATGAGGTATGCCACGCGGCGGGTGACTGGTCCATGGGCGACTACAAGAAGACCGCTATTGCCGCCGTCCGCGAGAAGGTGGGCAGCGGCCGGGTGCTGCTGGCCCTGTCCGGCGGTGTGGACTCCTCCGTTGTGGCCGCGCTGCTGGCCGAAGCTGTCGGCCCCCAGCTCACCTGCGTGTTCGTTGACCACGGCCTGATGCGTCTCAACGAGGGCGACGAGGTGGAAGCCGCTTTTGCCAAGTGGGACATCAACTTTGTCCGGGTGAACGCGGAGCAGCGCTTCCTGGGCAAGCTGGACGGCGTCTCCGACCCCGAGAGCAAGCGCAAGATCATCGGTGAGGAGTTCATCCGTGTGTTCGAGGAGGAGTCCAAGAAAATCGGTGCCGTTGATTTTCTGGCGCAGGGCACCATTTACCCCGACGTCATCGAATCCGGCTTGGGCAACGCCGCGGTCATCAAGAGCCACCACAACGTCGGTGGCCTGCCCGATTACGTGGACTTCAAGGAGATCATCGAGCCCCTGCGCCTGCTGTTCAAGGACGAGGTCCGTCAACTGGGCCGCGAGCTGGGCCTGCCTGAGTATCTGGTCTCCCGCCAGCCCTTCCCCGGCCCGGGCCTTGCCATCCGCATCATGGGCTGCATCACCAAGGAGAAGGCGGACACCCTGCGTCTTGCGGACTTTATTTTCCGCGATGAGCTGGATAAGGCGGGGGAGAACAAGCGTCTGAACCAGTACTTCGCCGTCCTGACCGATACCCGCACCGTGGGCGTCATGGGTGACGGCCGGAGCTACGACCACGTGCTGGCGCTGCGGGCCGTGACCACCGAGGATTTCATGACCGCCGACTGGGCGCGCATCCCCTACGATGTGCTGGATAAGGTCAGCGTGCGCATCGTCAATGAGGTGCCGGGCATCAACCGCATCGTCTATGATATTACCTCCAAGCCTCCCGCAACGGTGGAGTGGGAATAATTTCGTAGGTTCAAAAAAGCCCGTAAACACTGGACTTTTTAAGCCTTGATGCCACTCGTGGCAACGTTTTGGCAACAGAATTTCATGATTTACAGAAAAGAGCTGCCTGATTTCAAATGAAGTCAGGCAGCTCTTTTTCGTTTGCTTGAAGTGTTCTTCTTATATTACCTGTATGCATCGCTTGCAAATCCGTAAAAAATTAGATACAATAACAAAATATACAGCCCGACTTATAAAAAATGGCCCGGGAGTGGACATCATGCCGAAACGAAAATGGAACCTGAACACCATATACATATCCGAGCGCCTGCAGGAATGCCTGCGGCCGATCTCCCGCTGCGCGCTGACCACCGTGGTGGCCCCCATGGGCTACGGAAAGACCACGGCGGTGAACTGGTACCTCGGGGAGCAGGCGAAGGCGGAAGCTATGCGCGTCATCCGGATCAGCGTCTACTCGGACAATCTGGCCATCTTCTGGAAGAGCGTGCAGGAGGCCTTTGCCTATGCGGGGCTTGATTTTCTGCGGGATTACGAATGCCCGGCAGATTCTGCCGGGGCGAGCCTTCTGACGGACGATCTATGCCACGTATTGGGCGGGGAAACGCCCTGCTATGTGTTTCTTGACGACTTCCATCTGCTAACGGACGGCCGAATCTCCGGCTTTCTCTGCACGCTGGCCAACCGTCTGCCGGACAATGTGCATCTGCTGGTGGCCAGTCGGGACCGCTTCCTGCCCGTGGCGGAGGTCCTCCGGCTGGGGGGAAAAGTGTATCAGATCGGTGCGGAGCAGCTGCGGCTGAACCACACCGAGTTGTCCGTCTATGCCCACCGCTGCGGCACCGAGCTTTCTGACGAGCAGATCGAGTCGCTGCTTTACTCCAGCGAAGGCTGGTTTTCCGCCGTATATCTGAATCTGCGCACCTTATCGGAACGGGGCACGCTCCCGGACCGCACCTCGGACATTTACGAAATGTTTTTCGCCGCCATGATTGACCCGCTGCCCCCGCGCCTGCGGGAGTTTCTGGCGGTCATGGGCCTTGCGGACGAATTTACGGTGGAGATGGCGCGGTTCGTCACGGAGGATCAGGAGGCAGGGAAGCTGCTGACCGCCCTGACGGAGCAGAATGCCTTTGTCAAGCGCCTGCCCGGCGGCAACACCTATCGGTTCCACCACATGATGAAGGACTGCGCGGAGCGGGCTTTTGCCGCACTGGACGAGGAGAAGCGGCGCCGCTGCTGGGACCGTTACGGCACGTGGTACGAGGAGCACCGGCAGTATCTCCACGCCATGGCCGCCTACCGGGCCAGCGGGAATTTTGACGCGCTGCTCCGGGTGGTGCAGGCGGACGCGGGCATTCTGCTGGCATCGCTGAAGCCGGCGGAGGTGCTGGCTTGTCTGGAGCAGTGTCCCGTCTCCGTGCTCAAGGAGCACCCCTTTGCCATTCTGGTGCTGATGCGCAGCATGTTCAATTGGCGGCTCATCCCGAAGATGATGGAGCTGAAGGACCTTCTGATGGAGGCTGTCGCGGAGCACCCGGAGCTTCCGGAACGGGAGCGGGGCGACGTTCTTGGGGAGTGCGACCTCATCATGAGCTTTCTGATGTATAACGACATCTCCCAGATGAGCCGCCTGCACCGCAGCGCCAGCGCCCAGATGTCTCACCCGGCTATCAGTATCCAGAGCAATGGCGGCTGGACCTTCGGCTCACCGTCGGTGCTCATGATGTTCCACCGGGAACCGGGGGCGCTGCCCGGAGAACTGGCTGAAATGGACGAGTGTATGCCCCACTACTATAAGATCACCAACGGCCATGGGCAGGGGGCAGAGCGCATCATGCGGGCGGAGGCCGCGTTCATGCAGGGGCGGTTTGCCGACGCGCAGATCGAGCTGGAGGGTGCGTATGCCCGGATCGAGGGCAACGGGCAGGAAAACATGGCGCTGTGCTGCGATTTTCTGGCCCGGCGGCTGTTCCTCTGCACGGATACGGAGCAGCGGTACACCTTTGAACAGCGCCGCACGGCCCTCTTGCAGCAGCGCAACATCGCATGGATCAATATTTTCAACAGTACCTGCGCCTATTACTACGCGCTGCTGGACCAGCCGGAAAATATCCCGCCTGTGTTCGGCGAGCATATGCTGTCCACTGTGAACTTCCTTGCCCCCGGAAAGCCCATGATGGAAATGATCGAAAATCAGGTCTATCTGGCGCAGGGAGCCTATGCCAAGGTCGTTGGGCGGAGCGAGGGTCTCCTTGCCATGTGCGAGGGACTGCACTACGCTCTGGTGGCCCTTCACGTCCGCATCCAGACGGCGGCTGCCTACGCCATGCTGGGCAAGGGGGAAGAGGCCCGGGCGCTGCTGAAGCGGGCGCTGGAGGATGCGACCCCCGACGGCTTTGTGCTGCCCTTCGCGGAGAATTACCGCTATCTGAAGGATACGCTGCCTGCCTGCGGCAGGGGAGAGGACAAAGCCTTTTCCCGGCAGATCATGGAGCTGGGCGCGGCCTGCGAGCGCCGCCGGGGAACGCTCCTGCGGGGGAACGCCTACCCGGAAGTCTTTGGGGTGCTGACCGGCCGGGAGTTGGAATTGGCGGAGCTGATCGCCGCCCGGCTGAGCAACCGGGAGATCGCGGAAAAGCTGTTCCTCTCCGAGGGCAGTGTGAAGC
>CAKUKL010000142.1 GCA_934662925.1 uncultured Oscillospiraceae bacterium
GATGCGTGTAGTTCAATGGTAGAATGTCAGCTTCCCAAGCTGAACACGAGGGTTCGATTCCCTTCACCCGCTCCACGCCGGAACAAAGCCTGCTTTGCTCCGGCGCTTTTTACGCTCAAAAGGCGGACTGCCAAAGCAGTCCGCCTTTCCTTTTTCACCGTCACAGCAGCGGCGCGAAGGCCCGCAGCAGATCCCGGAACAGCCTCCGGGGCAGCGGGACCCGGGCGCAGTCGTCCAGCGTGACCTCGAAGCACTTCTCCTGGGTCTCCAGAATGTCAGCGCGGATGTCCGCCACCGTGGGCGTTCCATACAGCAGCACGCCGTTTTCAAAGTGCAGGAACATGCTGCGGTAGTCCAGATTCACCGTGCCCACCGTGGCGTAGAAATCATCGACTACAAACAGCTTGCTGTGGATGAAGCCGGGGGTGTACTCGTAGATCTTCACCCCGGCGGACAGCAGCTCCTCGTAATAGGATCGCGTCACCTCGAACACCGTCTTTTTATCCGGGATATGGGGCGTGATGATGCGCACGTCCACCCCGGACTTGGCCGCGGTGGTCAGCGCCACCGTCACCGCATAGTCGATGACCAGATAGGGTGTGGTGATATAGACATAGCGCTTGGCCCGGTTGATGAGGTTCAGGTACACCGTCTGTCCCACCGGCTCGTCGTCCCACGGGCAGTCGTGATAGGGCTGCACATACCCCTCCGCCCCGGCGGGGGCGGGATCGGGGCGGTAGCGCTGGAGCTGCTCCTCCTCTTCCCGCGTAAAGTCCCACATGGACAGGAAAGAAATGGTCATGGACCACACCGCGTCCCCTTCCAGCCGGATGGCGGAGTCCTTCCAGTGGCCGAAGCGGGGCTTGATGTTGATATACTCGTCCGCCATGTTGATGCCGCCGGTAAAGGCCACCTCGCCGTCCACGATCATATACTTCCGGTGGTCCCGGTTGTTCTGCCGCAGGGACAGGACGGGCACCATCCGGTTGAACACCCGGCAGTGGATGCCCAGCTTCTCCAGACGGGCCGGATAGTCCGCCGGAAGGGTAAAGATAGAGCCCACGTCATCATAAATAACCCGGACCTCCACCCCTTCCTTCACCTTTTCCTCCAGAATGCGGAGGATGGAGTTCCAGAGCTTGCCCTCTTCAATAATGAAATACTCGATGAAAATATACCGCTTCGCCCCGCGGACGGCGTCCAGCAGATCCTCATAACAGACGTCCCCCAACGGGTAGAACTTCGTCCGGGTGTTGCCGTACACCGGGCAGCTGGATGACTGCTCCAGATAGTGGGCCATCCGTCCGGCGTCCTCCCCGGCCAGCCGGGCCAGCGTGTCCGCGCGGCCGCAGTCCGGGCCGAGATTCTGGCTGACCTTGCGCTCCATGGCACGGAGCCGCCGCTGGTTGTACCGGGACAGCCGGTTGCCGCCCAGAAACAGGTAGGCCACCACACCGAAGGGCATGAGCAGCATGACGATGATGATCCAGCCGACCTTATATCCCGGGTTGCTCCGGTTGCCCGCGATCCACAGCACCACCAGCGCCGACAGCAGCGCCATCGCGCCGTTGAGGGGCTGAAAATAGGGACTGCTGCGCATGAACGAAAAGGCCGCCCAGTAGAAGGCCAGCTGCATCACGATGAGCGCGGCGATGATGGCCAGCCGGTGGAACATCAGCTTACCCAGCCGGGTGAGCACCCTCGCCAGCGCGCTTAAAAGTTTGGTCATATCTCTTCCTTTTCCGTTGATCCTCTTTGGTAAAAGCGGCGGCTCAGTTGTCCTTCACCACCACGTTTTTCGCCCCCAGCTGCTCCGTCAGTTCGTCAAAGAGCGCGTTGTGGTGCAGGCACTGGGCGCGGAGCTTCTTCCCGCTGTCCGCCAGATAGATGACGGCGGGCTGCTCGCCGGGGAACATGCTGAACAGCCGCTTCAGCCACGTGAAATACGCGCCGCCGTCGGGGAGCTTCACCCACAGCGTCCGGCGGTCCGACGCTGCGGCCACGGGCGCTTCGCCGCCCGTCACCAGCGGCTGCACCCGGTCCACCATGATCTGGGGCTCCTTTTCGTCCCGGACGGAGATCTTTCCCTGCACGATCACCGGCGTGTTGGCCTTGAGATAGGCGCCGCTGTCCGTCAGCACCCGTGAGAAGCACAGCAGCTCCATGGCGGCGGTGTCGTCCTCCAGCGTCACGTAGGCCATGAGGGAGTTGCTCTTGGTGGTCTTGGTCTTGACGGACGAGATGATGCCCGCCACCGTCACCCGCTGGCCGTCGCTGTACTGCTGGGGGCCGGTCTCCTCCTTGAAGTCGCCGGTGATGGAGCCCAGCGTGACGGCGTGGTGCTTACGGGCCTCCTGCCGGTACTCGTCCATGGGATGGCCGGTGAGGTAAAGGCCCGTGGTCTCCTTCTCCATCCGCATCAGCTCTCTGGCGGAGTACTCCGGGATATCCGGCAGCTCCATGGCCGGGACGGACGCCGTCTCTCCCCCGCCGCCGAAGAGGTCGTACTGCCCCTCCAGATTCCGGCGGCGGTCCCGGGCGATGGCGTCCACCACCTGCTCGTACACCGCCAGCAGCTGGGACCGGTGATAGCCCATGCTGTCGAAGGAGCCGGAGCGGATCAGGCTGTCCAGCACCCGCTTGTTCAGGTCGCAGTCGTACATCCGGCTGCAAAACTCCGGAAACGATGTAAAGTGTCCGCCCTTTTCACGCTCTGCCAGCACGGCGTTCATGAAGCCCCGCCCCACGCCCTTGAGGGCCGCGAGGCCGAACCGGATGTCCTGCCCGGACACGGTGAAGGTGGCCCCGGATTCGTTGATGTCCGGCGGCAGAAGGTTGATGCCGTTCTCCCGGCACTCGGCGATGTACTCGGCCACCTTGTCCTGCGAGTCCAGCACGGAGGTCAGCAGGGCGGCCATGTACTCCCGGACGTGATGGTACTTGAACCACGCCGTCTGATAGGCCACGATGGCATAGCTCACGGCGTGGGCCTTGTTGAAGGCGTAGTTCGCAAAGTCGTAGATCTCGTTGTAGATGGTCTGGGCCACATCCTCAGGCACGCCGTTGGCAAGGCAGCCGCAGATGTTACGGGCCGGGTCGCCCTTTACGAAGGCCTCCCGCTCCCGCTCGATGTCCTTGACCTTTTTCTTGGACATGGCCCGGCGCACCATGTCGGCCTGCCCCAGCGAGTAGCCCGCCAGCTTGCGGAAGATCTCGATGACCTGCTCCTGATAGACGATGCAGCCGTAGGTGATGGACAGGATCGGCTCCAGCAGCGGGTGCTTATACACCACCAGCTTGGGGTCGTGCTTGCAGGCGATGAACCGGGGGATGGAGTCCATGGGTCCCGGCCGGTACAAGGCGATAATAGCGGTGATGTCCTCGATGTTCTGTGGCTTGAGGCCCACGCACACGCCGGTCATGCCGGCGGACTCCATCTGAAACACGCCGGAGGTGCGGCCTTCGGCCAGCATTCTGAACACCTCCGGGTCGTTGTCCGGGATATCGGACAGGCTGAAGTCCGGCTGGGTCTGCCGCACCATTTTTACCGCGTCGTCCAGAATGGTCAGGTTCCGCAGGCCCAGAAAGTCCATTTTCAGCAAACCCAGCTCCTCCAGCGTCACCATGGTGTACTGGGTGACCACCAGATCGTCGTTGGTGGCCAGCGGGACGTATTCGTGGACGGGCTTCTTCGTGATGACCACGCCGGCGGCGTGGGTGGAGGCGTTACGGGGCATGCCCTCCAGCTTCCGGGCCAGATCCACCAGACGCTTCACCCGCTCGTCGCCGTTGTAGAGGTCGGCAAAGCCCTTGGACAGGGCCAGAGCCTTGTCCAGCGTCATGTCCAGCGAGAAGGGCACCTGCTTTGCGATGTTGTCCACCTCGGCGTAGGGCATGTTCAGCACCCGGCCCACGTCCCGGATGGCCGCCTTGGCCTTCATGGTGCCGAAGGTGACGATCTGGGCCACGTGGTCTTCGCCGTACTTCCGGGCCACGTAGTCGATGACCTCCTGACGGCGGCGGATGCAGAAGTCGATGTCGATATCGGGCATGGTGACCCGCTCGGGGTTCAGGAATCGCTCGAAGTACAGGGAGTACTTCATGGGCTCGATCTCGGTGATATAAAGGCAATAAGCCACCATGGAGCCCGCCGCCGAGCCGCGGCCCGGGCCCACCGGGATGCCCTGACTCTTGGCATAGCCGATGAAGTCGGACACGATGAGGAAGTAGTCCACGAAGCCCATCTGCCGGATGACGCCCATCTCCATGCGCAGACGCTCCCGGTACTCCTCGCCCGCCCCGGGATAGCGCTGCTCAAAGCCGCGCCAGCACAGCTTTTCAAAATAGGCGTCGCCGTCCGTCTCTCCCTCCGGCAGCTTGAATTCCGGCAGGTGGTGGACGCCGAACTGGAAGTCCACATTGCACATCTCCGCGATCTTCGCGGTGTTGTCGGCGGCCTCCGGGTAGTTTGGGAACAGGGCGCGCATCTCGTCCTCGCTCTTGACGTAGAACTCGCTGGTCTCAAACTTCATGCGGTTCTCGTCCTCCATGAGCTTGCCCATCTGGATGCACATCAGGGCGTCCTGAAGCTCCGCGTCCTCCCGGGTGAGGTAGTGCGCATCGTTGGTGACCACCAGCGGGATGCCCGTCTCCTCGTGGATGCGCAGGATGCCCGCCGCCACCTTTTTCTGCTCGGGCAGGCCGTGATCCTGAAGCTCCAGATAATAGCTGTCCTCACCGAACAGCTCCCGCATTTCCAGCGCGTGGGCCTTGGCCCCCTCATAGTCGCCGTTTCGCAGACGGCGGGGGATCTCTCCGGCCAGACAGGCAGACAGGGCGATAAGCCCATCGCTGTGGGCG
>CAKUKL010000143.1 GCA_934662925.1 uncultured Oscillospiraceae bacterium
TTTCTTTTGTTTGCGTACAAAAGAAACGGTGTCGAACCGCCAAAGAAAATACGCCAAAAGGGTGCGTCAAAATCTTTCGGTCTTCTACTGCTAACAGTAGAACACTCCTTTGTTAAGACGCAGTCCTTCTCTTTCCGCTGCCGCTGCGCTGGTGCGGACTTGCTATAGGCGCTCGATAGCGCTACCGCAATAACAAGCAAACTTGCAACGTAGGCGCCTATCTGGGGCCGTACTGACTTTAACAGGCTCATTGGAGCGGCAGCGGGAAACAGCGGCTTCGCGTATCCTGTTACCTCACGCCGGTAATAGACGGACGCACTTCTTGCTTGCGCCCCCGTAAACCTTGGGGTTCTTAGGGGGAAAACGCTATGAGCGAGAATGCGCCCTTTGCATTCGAAGTCGAATCCGCGTTTTCCCCCTAAGCGCTTTTTTGCATCCTTTTTGTGCGCACAAAAAGGATGTCGCCGTCAGGCGAAACCTGACTTTTTTCTTCTTTTGAAAAGAACAATAAAGTACAAAGGACTTCGTCCTTTGAAAAAACCTCAGCCCGCCGGGAGGCGGGCTGAGGTTTTTCTTTATCTTTCCTCCCGGAAGTAGTTGACGCCCAGGGCCGCGGGTTGTCCGCTGCCCTCCTTCTTGCGGATGGAGGACACCACCAGCACGATGGCGGTGATAATAAACGGCAGCGCCTGATACAGCTGGCTGGGCACGGCGGCCAGCCAGCCCAGCGGGCCGGGGAAGGCGTTGGCCAACGAGCCGCTGTAGATCTGGAGGGTGTTGAAGAAGCCGAACACCAGCGTGCCCAGAATGGCGGACAGCGGGTTCCAGTTGGCGAAGATGACCAGCGCGATGGCGATCCAGCCGTAACCGTTGATCCAGCAGTTGGAGCCTTCGAAGGAGCCGCCCATGTTCAGCGCCATATAGAAACCGCCAAGGCCCATGATGCCCGCGCCGAAGATCAGGTGGACATACTTATACAGCAGGATGTTCACGCCCACGGAGTCGGCGGCGGCGGGATTTTCGCCCACGGCGCGGATGCGCAGGCCCAGCCGGGTGCGGCTCAGGTAAAACCACACCGCCGCGGCGATGATCACGCCCAGATAGACCAGAATGCTGTGGGAGAAAAATACCTTGCCCAGCACTGGGATCTTGGACAGCAGGGGGATCTCGATGGCGGTGAAGCCCCGGACGAGGGAGTCGCTGCCCTGCATGGCGGGCCAGCTGGAGCCGAGGCCCTTGCCCACAAAGAAGTAAAGGCCGGTACCGAAGGTTGTGATGGTCAGGCCGGTGACGTTCTGGTTGGCCTGAAGGGACACGGTGAGGAAGGCGAACAGCAGGCCGCACAGCCCCGCCGCCAGAAAGGACACCAGCAGACCCAGCAGCATACTGTTGGCGTAGCACCCGGCCAGATAGCCGAAGATCGCGCCTACGGCCATGATGCCCTCCACGCCGAGGTTCAGGCTGCCCGCCTTTTCGGTGACGATCTCACCCACGGTGCCGTAGAGCAGCGGGATATTATAGACCACGATGTTGAACAGAAACAGCGTTAAAACAGTTCCGGCGCTCATTTGGACACCTCCTTGCCGCGGCTGCGCCAGACCAGCTTGTAGTTGGACGTGAAGTCCGCCATGAGCACCGCGAAGAGGATGATGCCCTGAAGCAGGTTGGCGAAGTTGGAGTCGATATTGGAATAGCCGGTGCTGGCCACCTGACAGCCGAACTGGAGGACGGTGATGAGCACCGACGTCACCAGAATGCCCACGGTGGACAGCTTGGCGAGCCACGCCACGATGACGCCGGTCCAGCCCACGTCGTTGGTGACGGAGGTGGAGAGGGCGCCCGAGGAGGACACGTAGAACGCCCCCGCCAGACCCACCAGCGCGGCGGACAGGAACACGGTGCGGATGACCACCCAGCTCACCTTCATGCCGGCGTAGCGGGCGGTATTGGGGCTGTCACCCACCACGGCGATCTCATAGCCGTGCTTGGTGTACTTCAGGTACACGAAAATGAGTACGCACAGGATGAGGGCGATGATGAGGGTGATATTCAGTGAGAATTTCCCGATGGCGATGGTGGGCATCTGGGCTGAATCCGGGAAGGTGTCGAACCGGGGCCGGACGGAGTCGGCGGACAGAAAAATGTTCCACTCGCCCTGAGTCTCGCCGAAGAAGCGCAGGAGGTAGAGGGCGATATAGTTGAGCATCAGGGTCATAAGGGTCTCGCTGGTGCCGTAGCGCACCTTGAGCACCGAGGCAATGGAGCCATACAGGCCGCCGCCCAGCGCACCGCACACCGCCATGACGAGGATCATCACCGGGCCGGGCAGGGCGTTCCCGCCCACGAAGGCGGCGGTACCGGCGCAGATGGCGCCGATGATGAACTGTCCCTCGCCGCCCACGTTCCAGAACCGCATCCGGAAGGCCAGCGCCAGCGCCATGGACACGATGAGCAGCGGCACGAACAGGCTGATGAAGCCCTGCACGCTGCGGAAGGGGTATTTATTTCCCGGGATGCCGAGGGTGATCATTTTCTTGTAGAAGTCGAGGGCGTCCACCTTCATGATGGACAGCAGCAGCGCGCCGATGAGCAGCGCGGCGGCGATGGCAATGAGGTAGGCCAGCGCCACCTTCCAGCGGTTCACCGACTCCTTCTTCACCACCCGGAACAGAGGTTCTCTTCCTTTCACTTGTCATCCACCTCCCCGATGCGGCTGTCCTTGGCGATGCCCGCAGGTTTGTCCTCGTATTTGTTGGTGAGGTCCAGCGCACCGGTCATCATCAGGCCCAGCTTCTCCTTGCTGGTCTTGTGGGCGTGGACCACGCCCATGACCTTGCCGTGGCAGAGGACCATGATCTTGTCGCACAGGGCCATCATCACGTCCAGATCCTCGCCCACGAACAGGATGCCGACCCCGGCCTTCTTCTGCTCGTTGAGGATGTGGTAAATGGCGTAGGAGGAGTTGATGTCAAGGCCCCGGACGGGATAGGCCGTCACCACCACGTTGGGGCCGGACTTGATCTCCCGGCCCAGCAGCACCTTCTGGACGTTGCCGCCGGACAGGCGGCGCACCGGTGTGTCGATGGACGGCGTGACCACGCCCAGCTCCTCGATGACGTGCTCGGCCTCTTCCCTGCCCCGCTTCCGGTCCACGAAGGGGCCGGGCTTATCGCTGTAATTTTTCAGCAGCATGTTGGCCGCGATGGACATGGAGGGCGCAAGGCCCATACCCAGCCGGTCCTCCGGGATGAAGGACATGGAGATGCCCTTTTCCAGAATGGCTTTGGGGGACAGGCCCACGATGTTGTCGCCCTTGTGGATCATCATGCCGGACTCGATGGGCCGCAGGCCCGCGATGGCCTCGCACAGCTCCTTCTGGCCGCAGCCCGCGATGCCCGCCACGCCGAGGATCTCGCCGCCCCGGATGTAAAAGCTCACGCCGTCGATGGCCACGGCGCCCTCGTCGCTGCGGATGGTCAGGTCCCGGATCTCCAGCAGGGGCCGGGTCTTTTCCACAACGGGCCGCTCAATGTTCAAATCGATCTTCCGGCCCACCATGGCCTCAGTGAGGGACTGCTCGTCGGCCTGGGCGGTGTCGATGGTGCCGATATACTCGCCCTTGCGGAGGATGGCCACCCGGTCGCTGACGGCCAGCACCTCGTTGAGCTTGTGGGTGATGATGATGATGGAGTGGCCCTCCTCCTTCATCTTCCGCAGCACGCCGAAGAGCTTTTCCGTCTCCTGCACCGTCAGCACGGCGGTGGGCTCGTCCAGAATGATGACCTTCGCGCCGTAGTACAGTACCTTGACGATCTCCAGCGTCTGCTTTTCCGACACCGCCATGTTGTAAACCTTCTTGCGGGGGTCGATGTCAAAGCCGAACTGGGCGCAAATCTCGGAAATTTTGTCATACCGGTCCTTTTTCAGCAGGAACCCGGCCCTTTCCGCCCCCAGCCAGATGTTGTCGGCGGCGGTGAACACGTCCACCAGCTTGAAGTGCTGGTGCACCATACCGATGCCCAGCCGCTTGGCGTCCTCCGGCGAGTTGATGGCCACCGGCTGCCCATCCACCAGAATGGTGCCGCTGTCCGGCTTATAGATGCCGGAGAGCATGTTCATCAGGGTGGTCTTGCCGGAGCCGTTCTCGCCCAGCAGGGCGAGGATCTCGCCCCGGCGGACGTTCAGGTCCACATTGCGGTTGGCCACCACGCTGCCGAAGGTCTTGGTAACGCCCCTCATTTCCACGGCGTACTCAGATGCCATGGCAAAGCCTCCTCTCAGATCCACATTTGCTGCAAAGTACAGGAACGCCGTCCGGACACCGGGCGAAATTCCTCTGCTCCGCGGCTTTGGGAGAAAAACAGATACACCCGGACCGGCCGCTGGCCGGCCCGGGTGTGTGCGGGTCAAATACCGAAGGGTGCGGGAGCCTTAGCTCACCACGACGCCCTCCACGTTGTAGTTCATGCTGCCGGTGATGACGCCGTCGTCCACGGAGGGGCCGCCGGCGGCCACGATCTCGGTGCCGTCGTTGGTCATCAGAGGGGCATCGGTCTTGTTGACGGTGACGGTACCGTCCTCGGCGATGTCATAGGACAGCTTCACGCCGGAGAACACGTCCCACTCGCCGGAGACGATGAGCGCGCGGACGGCATCCATGACGGCGGCGGTGTTAGGAGCGGCGGTGGCCTCGTTCAGGGCGGAGGTGTCCACGAAGCCCTCGGCCAGACCGGCGTAGTAGGCGGCGCCGCCCATAGCGGTGACAAAGTTGGAGGCGTCGCCGCAGGTCATAGCGGTCTCGATGGCCTTCTGAT
>CAKUKL010000144.1 GCA_934662925.1 uncultured Oscillospiraceae bacterium
TCCTGTCCGCCGCCTCCTTCCAGGAGACCACCAAGGTCCTGACCGAGGCCGCCATCAAGGGCAAGGTGGACCACCTGCTGGGCCTGAAGGAGAACGTCATCATCGGCAAGCTCATCCCCGCCGGCTCCGGTCTGGCCGCCTACCGCAAGTATGACCAGTTCGAGGACGAGGTCCACGAGGAGGACCGCTTTGCCGGCGTCGCCGCCGCGGCGGAGTCCGCCCGCGCGGAGAACGAGTCGGTGGACGCGGCTCCCGCTGTGGAGGAGCCGGAAGAGGACGAGGTCCTGTCTGTCTCCATCGACGAATAATTCCGCGTTGTAAGATGCAGCCCGAAGGGGAGCGCACGGTGCGCTCCCCTTCTTTTTTGACATTTGCGCCGGATGCGCAAAAAGAAAATGCAGGAAATGAATATGCACTTGCAAAATGGATGACAAGGTAGTATAATAAACTATTAGTTGTATGGGTAATATCGATAAGCTGTACTTCGGCCCGGATGAGCGGGAAGGGAGCGGACGCGGCGTGTTCAACACCACCTTGTGCTATCTGGAAAATCACCGGGGCGAGTACCTGATGCTCCACCGGGTCAAGAAGAAAAACGACGTGAATCAGGACAAGTGGATCGGCGTGGGCGGCAAGTTCGAGGGCGACGAGAGCCCGGATGAATGTCTCATCCGCGAGGTGCGGGAGGAGACGGGCCTGACGCTGACGGGGTTCCGGTTCCGGGGCGTGGTGACCTTCCTCACCGACGGCGGCTGGGAAGGGGAGCACATGTACCTCTTTACTGCCGACGAGTGGACGGGGGAGATGGCCCGGAGCTGCGGCGAGGGCGACCTTGAGTGGGTGCCGAAGGAGAAGATCACGGAGCTGCCCATCTGGGAGGGCGACAAGATCTTTCTGCGGCTGATGGCGGAGGAGCGCCCCGCGTTCCTGCTGACGGTGCGGTACGAAGGGGACCGGCTGGTCCGGGCCGTTCTGGACGGAAGGCCGCTGTCCCTACCTTAATATATAATGAGTGAAACCAATGGAGGTAATCGTATGACGAAATTTTCCGAAATGGTATATAAGCGCCCGGATCTGGACGAGGTCAAGAGCAAACTGACCGCGCTGACCGAGCGGCTGAAGAACGCAAAGAGCTACGACGAGGCCAAGGCCGTCTTTCTGGAGAAGGAAGCGGAGGAGAAGCACCTGAGCACCGCCTCCACGCTGGCCAGCATCCGCCATTCCATCGACACCCGGGACGAGTTCTACGACGCGGAGATGAAGTTCTGGAACGCCGCTATGCCCGAGGTGCAGGAGTACAGTCAGGCATGGACGAAGGCCATGCTGGAGTCCCCCTTCCGTGGCGATTTCGCCGCGGAGTACGGCGACCTGATGTTCGTCAACGCCGAGATCGCCCTCAAGACCTTCTCCCCGGAGATCATCCCCGAGCTTCAGGCGGAGAACGAGCTGACGCAGGCCTATGAGAAGCTGCTGGCTTCCGCCCAGATCCCCTTCGAGGGCAAAACCTACACCATTTCCCAGATCTCCCCGCTGAAGAACGACCCGGACGACGCCCGCCGTCTGGCCGCGTGGAAGGCCGAGGGCCAGTGGTACAAGGACAATCAGGCGGAGCTGGACCGGCTGTACGACGAGCTGGTGCACCTGCGCGACCAGATGGGCCGCAAGCTGGGCTACGACGGCTACACCGAGCTGGGCTATTACCGCATGGGCCGCAACTGCTACACCAAGGACGACGTGGAGAAGTTCCGCGCCGCCGTGGTGAAGTACCTCGTCCCCGTGGCCGACGCCATCTATAAGGAGCAGGCCAAGCGGCTGGGCAAGGAATATCCCATGAGCTTTGCCGACAACGCGCTGGAGTTCCGCTCCGGCAACCCCACCCCCGTGGGCACCCCCGACGACATTCTGGCGCAGGGCAGGAAGTTCTATGACGAGCTGTCCCCCGAGACCAGCGAGTTCTTCCGCACCATGCTGGACGGTGAGCTGCTGGACGTGCTGTCTACCGAGGGCAAGCAGGGCGGCGGCTACTGCACCGGCATCATGGACTACGGCGTGCCCTTCATCTTCGCCAACTTCAACGGCACCCAGCACGACGTGGAGGTGGTCACCCACGAGGCGGGCCACGCCTTCGCCTGCTGGATGAACCGGGACCGCATCCCCGTGCAGTATATCTGGCCCAGCATGGAGGCCTGCGAGGTCCACTCCATGAGCATGGAGTTCTTCGCTGAGCCGTGGGCCGACGGCTTCTTCGGCCCCGACGCCAACAAGTTCCGCTACAGCCACCTGTCCGGCGCGCTGACCTTCATCCCCTATGGCACCATGGTGGATCACTTCCAGCATCTGGTGTATGAGAACCCCGACATGACCCCCGCCCAGCGCCACGCCGTGTGGAAGGATCTGCTGGGCGTCTACATGCCGTGGATGCGGCTGGACGGCGACATCCCCTTCTACAGCGAGGGCGAGGGCTGGCAGCGCCAGCACCACATCTACTCCAGCCCCTTCTACTACATCGATTACTGCCTTGCCCAGACCGTGTCCCTCCAGTTCTGGGCCCGGATCCGTGCCGACCAGAAGGACGCGTGGGCCCACTACATGGCCTACACCCGTCAGGGCGGCAGCCACACCTTCACCGACCTGCTGAAAAACGCCGGTCTGGACAGCCCCTTCGAGGAGAGCTGCCTGCGGGGCGTGTGCGAGACCGCCAGCAAGGCGCTGAGCGGGTTCGACCTGACGGGGATCGCCTGAGATGGCGGAGGAACAGAAGAAGCGCCGCGGCCGCCGGGCCTATCTGGACGACTTCCAGAAGACGGCTTCCGGCGAGTACGTCTACAACGGCAAGCTGCACTACTACCAGTCGGAGCACATGGGGCGGAAAAAGGCGATCTTTGTGCTGTGGCTGCTGACCGTTCTCATGTGCGCGGGCATTCTCGCCGGGGGATTCCTCCCCGCGGCGGGGATGAACAGCTGCCCCTACGTGCTGATCCCGTACACCGCGGCGCTGATCACCACGGGCTCCGTGGTGTGGCTCATGTGCCGCCTGTCCGCTGCCGGGGACCCCATGCGGGACTACGTGTGGAAGGCCACGGTGAAGCAGTTTGCCCTCCGGGGCTGGCTGGCCGTGATCTTCGGCGTGTGTACGCTGGCAGGGGAGTTTGTCTACCTCTTTATCCACGGCGCGGAGGGGATGCTGGCCGGTACGGCGGCGTTTCTGGCGGTGACGGCGCTGTATCTGTGCGGCGCGTTAATGTGGAAAAGTATGGCCCGAAAGCTCGTCTGGTCAAATTGACGGCTAATTTCCAATAATTTTGTTCCATATTGCCAGATATTAAAATTGACATCCGGCAAGAAAACCGATAAAATGTATGCATACTTATAATCCGCAGGTGGAAAGACAGATGAACGCCACACGCGGACGAAAACAGGGCACGCGCCCTGTTCCGGCTTGCATGGATGCAAGCCATAGGACCGTGAGCTCCGGATCGCGCGGCCAATGAGGGCCGCAAGTCCGTTTGTTCAAAAATATTTAAGGAGGATAAGCATCAACATGAAAAACGCAAAGAAACTGCTTGCGCTGCTTCTGGCCGTTGTCATGTGCGTGGGCGTGTTCGCCGGCTGCGGCAATAAGCAGGGCGACAACAGCGCCGAGCCCAGCGACAACGTGACTGAGAGCCAGCCCGCGGGCGACACCACCAAGACTCTGGTGGTCGGCACTCAGAACTTCGACGGTAAGTTCTCTCCCTTCTTCTACACCAACGACTACGAGAACCAGGTCATGGGCATGGTGTTCGACGCTCTGCTGGGCACCGACCGTGAGGGCGCCGTGGTCCTGAAGGGCATTGAGGGCGACGTTCGCCCCTACAACGGCACCGACTACACCTACTACGGCATCGCTGACTGCGATATCGTGGAGAACGAGGACGGCACCGTTGACTACAACATCACCCTGAAGCAGGGCGTGACCTTCTCCGACGGTGTGGAGATGACCATCGACGACGTCATCTTCTCCTACTACGTGCTGCTGGACCCCGCCTATGACGGCGTGTCCACCCTGTACTCCATCCCCATCAAGGGCGTTGAGGAGTATCGCTCCGGCATGGACACCGTCCAGAACCTGATCCTGGCCGCCGGCCCCGATGGCTATACCGCCAACGACTTCTACACCGAGGATCAGTACAACGCTTACTGGACCGCCTTCAACGCCGCCGGCGTGAAGTTTGCCCAGGAGATCCTTGACTACGTGGTCGCCGCCGGTTACGCCACCGCTGACGACACTGTCGCCGCGCAGGCTGCCAACTGGAACTTCACTCTCGCCGATGACGCGACTGTCGAAGACTTCTGGGCTGCCATTGTCGACGCTTACGGCTACGACATCTCCGATGACGGCATCAACGCCGAGACCGCCGGCACCAGCATCTCCGCTTTCATTGAAGCTGAGCTGGGCGATTCCTACACCGACTACACCGTGGCCGTTCAGACCGGCGAGTCCGCCCCCAACGTTGCCGGCATCGTCAAGACCGGCGACTACTCCATGACCGTGACCCTGACCGAGGTCAGCGCCACCGCCATCTATCAGCTCCCCGTCACCGTGTGCCCCATGCACTACTATGGCGAGACTGACAAGTACGACTACGACAACAACATGTTCGGCTTCACCAAGGGCGACCTGTCCCACGTGAAGTCCGTCACCTCCGCCCCCATCGGCTCCGGCCCGTACACCTTCGAGAGCTGGTCCAACGGCGCTGTCACCCTGCAGAAGAACCCGACCTACTGGAAG
>CAKUKL010000145.1 GCA_934662925.1 uncultured Oscillospiraceae bacterium
GCCGACCTCTTCCAGAACTTTGATATCGTACATTCAGGTTTACCTCCTAAAACAGATTACATAATAGTACATTTTTATTTTAGCGGATATTTCCGGTAAAGTAAAACAACATTTTGGTTCGATTTTACAACGTTCCGTTTCCCTTCCCGCTATTTTTTGCCCGTCCGGCCACAAAGTCCACGAACCGGCGCAGAGCAGACTTTTTGCTCCCCCGGAGCCATGCCATCACCAGCGTGGCGGGCTGATCGGTGGGGAAGGTACGGAAATTCTCGCTGTCCAGCAGGCGGCAGTACTCCGTCATGAACGTGACGCCCTGCCCCATCTCCACGGCGGAGCAGGAGGACAGGATGCCGTCCGACTCCACCAGCCGGTCGGCGGTGATGCCCAGCCGCTCCATCCGGTCCTCCCGGCCCCGGCCATCCCCCGGCTCCGGGGTGTAGAACACCGGGTCATCCTTGAAGTCCTGATAGCTCTTCGCCGTGGCCGCCAGCGGGTGATCCGCCGCAACTACCAGCACCTCCCGCAGCTCCTCCATCACCAGATAGTCGAACTCATCCGAGTCGGGCAGGCCCTCCAGAAACAGGAACACCACGTCCACCCGGCCCTCCTGAAGCTGCTGGGCAGTGGCCCAGTCGGAGGTGCTGCGGTAAATGAGCCGCACGTCCGGATTGGCGGCGGAAAACTCCCGGTACAGCGGCTTGAACAGCCGGTAGACGTTCAGCAGATCCAGCTGCCCCACCACCAGACGGCTGGCCGCATCGGTGCGCAGGCGGTCCGCCTTTTCTTTGGCGGCCGCCAGCGTGTCCTCCATGTGGGAAAAGGCTTCATAATAGATCTCGCCCTCGTCGGTGAGCGCCATGCCCCCCCGCTCCCGGCGGAACAGAACGCAGTCCAGATCCTCCTCCAGCCGGGCGAGGTGCTTGCTCACCGCCTGCTGGCTCAGATAAAGCTGCCGGGCCGCCTCGGTGACGTTTTTCGTCCGGGCGAGGGTCAGAAACGACCGCACAAGCGTTTCGCTGATCATGGCTTTTCCCCCTTATACGCGATATAAATAATAATACCACGGCCCGCGCCGCCGCGCAAGAGCCGCCGTCAGCCCCCGCCGCCGTTTTCCGCCAGCGCCGCCCGGAAGCGGCTGACGAACTCGGGGACGATGGATTTGTCCGGCTCCCGCCGCCAGTAGCAGGACAGATAGCTGGCCGGGCGGTCCAGATAGCAGGTGCGGATGGCGGGGTTGGCGCACATGGTGTCCAGCTCCACGCTCAGACAGCACCCCGTGCCCAGCTCCACCGCCGTCTGCCGGGACTCGATGTTGGGCACCAGCTCCATCCGCGGCTCCGCCACCCCCACGGAGCGGAGGATATCCGCCATGTTCCGCCGCTGCTCGGCAGTGGTCTCCGGCGAGGACTCCAGCTCGTAGTAAAACGTCTGCCCGGAAAAGCCGGACAGCCCCTCTCCGTCCCAGCCGGGGTTATCCCGGGCCGCCGCCAGCACCAGCCGGCAGGGAGCCACCCGCACCCGGTCGGCGTCCGGGCTGACCCCCAGTCCGCTGTCGTCCAGCGAGAACACGATGTCCAGCGTCCCCGCCTCGAACCGGCGGGTAAGGGCGTCCACGTCGTGCCACTCCGTCCGGATGACGTGGCCCGGCCAGTCCCGGCGGAACTGCGCCACCAGCGCACCGAAAAAAACCGGCGGCCGGATGCCCAGCGGAAACCCCACCCGCAGGTCGTTTTCCTGAATTCTGGCCAGCCGCTCCGCCTCCAGACACACCTGGGCGTACTGCTTCGCCTCCGCCTTGAAGTGGCTGTAAAACAGCTCCCCCACCGCCGTCAGCGCCACCGACCGGGTGGACCGGGCGAACAGCGAATAGCCCAGCTCCTCCTCCAGCTTCACGATCTGCTTGCTCAGCGCCTGATGGGACAGGTACAGCCGCCGCCCGGCTTCGGTGTAATTCAGCGTCTCCGCCAGCACCAGAAAGCTCTCGATCAGTCTCTGCGTCAGCATAGCTCCCACACTCCTCCCGTTTTATCTGCAAAATAATTTTATCATATTTTGTTTGATTTGGTTGCCAATCAGTGCAAAAGAATTGCTTCACATTTGGGGGAACTTTCGGTACAATAGCCTCGAAAATCAAAAACATTGGAGGAATGTTTTTATGAATCCCTACTATCCCCACCTGTTTGAGCCGCTGACCATCAAGCGCACCACCTTCCGCAACCGCCTGTTCGTGGCCCCTCACATGATGAGCCACATGGACTTCAACGGCCGTCCCGACGAGTCCATGATCGACTTCTTCGCGGAGAAGGCCCGGGGCGGCTACGCCGTCGTCACGCTGGGCGACACCCCTGTGGACCGGGAGCACGCCGCCACCAACCCCCGCTCCTTCACCATCACCCCGGAGAATCAGCCCAAGCTGGCGGAGATCGCCCGGGCCATCCACGCCGGCGGCGCACTGGCCAGCCACGAGCTGAACCACGGCGGCAACACGGCTTCCGATGTCGCGAACACCCATGGCGGTGAAAACTGGATGCCCTGGGGCCCGGTGGACGCAGAGCGCTGGGACGGCGTTCAGATCCACGGCATGACCGTCGACGAGATGAACACCGTGGCCGACCACTTCGCCGACTGCGCCGAGATCCTCAAAGACGCGGGCTATGACATGGTCCTCATCCACGGCGGTCACGGCTGGCTGCTGGACCAGTTTATCTCCCCTCTGTATAACACCCGCACCGACGAGTTCGGCGGCAGCATCGAAAACCGCGCCAAGTTCCCCCTGATGGTCATCGACCGCATCCGTCAGCGCTGCGGCGAGAACTTCCTCATTGAGTACCGCATGAGCGGCAGCGAAGAGATCGAGGGCGGCCTGTCCGCCGAAGAGGGCATCGAGTTTGCCAAGCTGCTGGACGGCAAGGTAGACCTCATCCACGTCTCCGCCGGTCTGGACACCGAGGAGTATCAGGCTGTCCACACCCACCCCACCATGTTCCTGCCCCACGGCGTGAACGTTCACTACGCCGCCGCCATCAAGGCCGCCGGCGTCAAAACCCCTGTGGTCACGCTGGGCGGCATCACCACCCCGGAGCTGGCCGAGCAGATCCTCGCCGAGGGCAAAGCGGACGTCATTTCCAAGGCCCGCGCTTCCATCGCCGACCCCTACTTCCCCGAGAAGGCCCGCCACGGCAAGCCGGAGGACATCAATCCCTGTCTGCGCTGCCTCGACTGCCTCACCGGCCTCCACGCCGGCAACCAGCTGTCCTGCGCCGTCAACTGCCGCACCGCGCAGGAGGCCCGGTTCGACCGTATGTCCGCCCCCGCCAAGTCCCAGCGCAAGGTTCTGGTGGTTGGCGGCGGCCCCGGCGGCATGATGGCTGCGGCCACCGCCGCCAAGCGGGGCCACGACGTCACGCTGGCCGAGCAGAGCGACCATCTGGGCGGCCTGCTGACCTTCACCGACTACGACGACCTGAAGATCGACCTCATGCGGCTGAAGGACCACCTCATCGCGCAGGTGAAAAAGTCCGCCGTGGACGTAAAGCTCAACACCACCGTCACCCCCGACTTCATCCGCGCCGGCGGGTACGACGCCGTCATTCTGGCCGTCGGCTCCTCCCCCGCCCGTCCTCCCATCCCCGGTCTGGACGACCCCTCCGTGGAGCACGCCACCACCGTCTACACCAAGCTGGAGCAGGTGGGCAAGAACGTGGCCGTTCTGGGCGGCGGCCTTGTGGGCTGCGAGACCGGCCTGTTCCTCGCCGAGCGCGGCCACGACGTCACCATCATCGAGATGCAGGACGAGATCGCCCCCGAGGCCAACTGGATGCACAAGGAGGGCATGATGCAGTCCTTCGCCAAGGCTCCCATCACCGCCCGCACCGGCCTGCGGGTGTCCAAGGTGGAGCCGGGCCGCGGCGTGTACGCCGTCAACGGCGAGGGCGCTGAGGAATTCATCGCCGCTGACACCATCGTCTACGCCATGGGTATGCGCCCCAACACCCAGACCGTGGCCGAGCTGAGCGACGTCTGCCTTGACACCTACATCGTGGGCGACTGCGTCAAGGCCCGCAAGGCCCGTCAGGCCATGGAGGAGGGCTACTGGGCCGCCGTCCGTCTGGCCTGAGCCGCCTGACTTCCATAAAAAAGATAACTCCCCCGCCGGAAATACTTCCGGCGGGGGAGTTGCTGTTTAACGAGGGTTTATTTATTGTTTCGGCTCCGTCCGGGTGAGCACCCGCACCCAGCGGTAGCGGTTGCACACGATGGAGTTGGGGATGCACTTGAGGATCTGGTCCGATTTCAGGAAACAGAAGGTCACCACCGGCGGGAATTTCAGCACAAAGGCGCTGACACAGGCCGACGGGATGGTGAACAGCCACATGAACAGGTTGTCCACAATGGCGGTGTACTTGGTGTCTCCGCCGCCGGCGATGATGCCGCCCTCCACCGGGTACTCGTAGCAGGAGCCGACGGTGGTGACGCTCAGCACCGTCAGAAAGCTGAGAGCCAGCTCCTTCGTCTCCTCCGACACGGTGTAGATGCCCACGATGGCGTCCTTGAACAGGAACATCAGCCCGCCGAAGGTGACGCCGATGATGAGGAAAATGGCCTGCATGGTCTTGGAATAGGAGCGCACCATGTTCAGCCGCCCCTCGCCGATGGTCTTGCCCATGGTGTTTCCTCCTGTCTGATATGGGAAAAGGGGACGGACTGCTGTCCGTCCCCTTTTTA
>CAKUKL010000146.1 GCA_934662925.1 uncultured Oscillospiraceae bacterium
GGCATTATAATAGTGGCAATTCATACGGGCCGTCCGCTCCCGGCGGCCTCACAGGAGGAGAATGTATATGCTGATCAAGAACGGTCTCATTTTCGACGCGGTCCATCCTGAGCCCTATCAGGCCAGCGTCTCCATCGTGGACGGCAAGATCGCCGCCATCGCCCCCGACCTCTCCCCCGCCCCCGGCGAGGAGGTGTTCGACGCCGCCGGCAAGCGGGTGTATCCCGGCTTTGTGGACGCCCACAGCCATCTGGGCCTCGACAACTACGGCATGGGCTACGAAGGCCAGGACTACAACGAAATGGGCGACATCGTGGCCGCCCACCTCCGGGGCATCGACAGCTTCAACCCGCTGGAGCTGGGCGTGCGCAAGGCGCTGGAGGGCGGCGTCACCTCCGTGGGCACCGGCCCGGGCAGCGCCAACGTGCTGGGCGGCACCTTCTTCGCCGTCAAGACCCATGGCCGCTGCGTGGACGACATGGTCATCCGCGACCCCGTTGCCATGAAGTGCGCCTTCGGCGAAAACCCCAAGCGCTGCTACCAGAGCAAGGGCGACTCCGCCCGGATGACCACCGCCGCCAAGCTGCGGGAAATGCTCTTCGCCGCCCGGGACTATCTGGTCCGGAAAGAGGCCGCTGAGGACGATGTCCTCAAGCAGCCCAAGTTCGACATGAAGCTGGAGGCCCTCATCCCCGTCATCCGCGGCGAGCTGCCCCTCAAGGCCCACGCCCACCGGGCGGACGACATCTGCACCGCCATCCGCATCGCCAACGAGTTCTGCATAAAGATGACGCTGGAACACTGCACCGAAGGCCATCTCATCCCCGACATCGTGGCCCGCTCCGGCTTCCCTGTGGCCGTCGGCCCCACCCTCACCAACGCCAGCAAGATCGAGCTGGTGAACAAGACCTTCGACACGCCGGGCGTGCTGGCCCGGGCGGGCTGTCAGGTGAGCATCATCACCGATAACCCCGTCATCCCCCAGCAGTATCTGCCCCTGTGCGCCGGTCTGGCGGTCAAGGCAGGGATGGATCCCTTCGCCGCCCTGCAGGCCATCACCATCAACCCGGCAAAGCATCTGGGCGTGGCCGACCGGGTGGGCTCGCTGGAGGTCGGCAAGGACGGCGACGTGGTCATCGTAAAGGGCAACCCCATGGTCAGCGACAGCCGCATTGCCGCCGTGATCGTCAACGGCGAAAAGGTCGTGGGCTGACGCCCGTTTCCCTCCCGTACATAAAAAGCCCGGCGGAACCGCTTCGCCGGGCTTTTCCTTTTCTCTTACGCGCTGGTGCGCACAAAGCTCAGATACCGGGTGCCCTGAAAGGACAGCTTTCCCTCGTCGCCTTCCACCAGAAAGCCGTACTCTCTGGCCGGAACCACGAACTCCATCCGGTCGCCGCTCTCCACCTGAAACACCACGTAGTAGGTGGTGCTGGTGGACACATGCATATTATCCCCGTTGTGGTGATGGTGGGTGCTCACGTCCATATGGCGGGACACCACCCGGGCGTCCACCGTCAGCCGGGGCGACTGGTTGTTGCTGTGCCACTGGGATATCCCCCTGACGATGGTCACCACCATGATGGCCAAAATAACGATCATCACGACCGGAACCATAACGCTCATGGCGTTGAACGCGAAATCAATGCCGCCGAACCCGAAGCCCATGTCCACGCCCTCCTCTGACAGGCAAAAATAAAGCTGACGCACCTGCGTCAGCTTTATTTTATCAGCTATTCCGCCGCCCGTAAAGAGCTGTTTCAGCGGTAAATGGGATATTTCGCGGTCAGCTCGGCCACCCCGTCCCGGATATAGGCGGCCTTGCCCTCGAAATCCGTGGCGGCCAGCGCGATATACTCCGCCACCTTGTCCATGTCCTCCTCCTTAAAGCCACGGCTGGTGACGGCAGGAGAACCCACCCGCAGGCCGCTGGTCTGGAAGGGAGAGCGGGGATCGCCGGGGACCTTGTTCTTGTTGGCGGTGATGTGCACCTCATCCAGACGGTGCTCCAACTCCTTGCCGGTCAGGTCGCCCATATCCCGCAGGTCAATGAGGGACAGGTGGTTGTCCGTACCGCCGGACACCAGCTTCATGCCCCGCTTCATCAGGCCGTCGGCCAGCGCGGCGGAGTTTTTCACCACCTGCTGCTGGTAGGTCTTGAATTCGGGCTTGAGGGCCTCGCCCAGCGCCACCGCCTTGGCGGCGATGATATGCATGAGGGGGCCGCCCTGGGTGCCTGGGAAGATGGCGGAGTTGAGCTTCTTGGCAAGGTCCGCGTCGTTGGTGAGCAGCATGCCGCCCCGGGGACCCCGGAGGGTCTTGTGGGTGGTGGTGGACACCACGTGGGCATAGGGGACGGGGGACGGATGCAGGCCCGCGGCCACAAGACCGGCGATGTGGGCCATGTCCACCCACAGGTAGGCCCCCACCTCGTCGGCGATGGCGCGGAAGCGCTCAAAGTCAATGATCCGGGGATAGGCGGACGCCCCGGCCACGATCATCTTCGGGCGGCACTCCTTCGCCGTCTGTTCCAGCGCGTCATAGTCGATGCGCCCGGTCTCCTCGTCCACGCCGTAGGAGACGATATTGAAATATTTTCCGGAGAAGTTCACGGGGCTGCCGTGGGTCAGGTGGCCGCCGTGGTCAAGGTTCATGCCCAGCACCGTGTCGCCCGGCTCACACAGGGCCATGTAAACCGCGTAGTTGGCCTGCGCGCCGGAGTGAGGCTGCACATTGGCGAACTTCGCGCCGAACAGTTCGCAGGCCCGGGCAATGGCCAGATCCTCCGCCACGTCCACGCACTGGCAGCCGCCGTAGTACCGCTTGCCGGGATAACCCTCGGCGTACTTATTGGTGAGGACGCTGCCCGCCGCGGCCAGCACCGCCTCGGACACGATGTTCTCCGACGCGATGAGCTCGATGTTGTCGCACTGGCGCTGATACTCCGCCCGGATGGCCGCGCCCACCTCGGGGTCAAACCGAGACACAAAATCCATGTATTCCAAAATCATCTTCATTCCGCCTTTCGATGTATTTTTCTGACTGACGCTATTATACACTGTTTCCAAATCGAGCACAACTGTAATTCCAAGAAAAACCCTCTCGCATTTTTCCGCAGAACATGTTATAATCCGACAAGCGAAAATTTCCCTTATCCCCCTCTGGGAATACGGGATCTTCCGGCCACCCACAGCCGTTTATGAGGTGATTCTCCATGAAAAAAGCCGATGTCGTCTCCATCGTCAACTCCCTGAAGAAGGCATATCCCGACTCCATCTGCTCCCTGCAATATACCAAGGACTACGAACTGCTGTTCGCCGTCCGCCTGTCCGCCCAGTGCACCGACGAACGGGTGAACAAGGTAACCCCCGCCCTGTTCGCCCGGTTCCCCACGCTGGAGTCCTTCGCCGAGGCTGACCCGGACGAGGTGGGCGAGTACATCCACTCCTGCGGATTTTTCCGGGGCAAGAGCCGGGACATGGTGCTGTCCGCCCAGATGCTGCTGCGGGACTACGGCGGCAAGGTACCCGGCACCATGGAGGAGCTACTGAAGCTGCCCGGCGTGGGCCGCAAGACGGCCAACCTCATCCTCGGCGACATTTTCGGGACCCCCGGCGTGGTGGTGGCGGACACCCACTGCATCCGCATCGCCGGACGGCTGGGGCTCACCGACGGCACCAAGGACCCCGCCAAGGTGGAGCAGCAGCTCCGCAAAATTCTGCCGCCGGAGGAGTCCAACGACTTCTGCCACCGGCTGGTGCTCCACGGCCGGGCGGTGTGCACCGCCCGCACCGCCAAATGCGGCGTGTGCGTGCTGGCACCATGGTGCAAATACGCGAAAGCGGAGTTCAAAAAGGTGAAAAAAGCCTGATTTTTGCGAAAAAGGGCGGCGCAGTCGGTACTGCGCCACCCTTTTTATGCAGCGTTTGTTTACCCTTCCAGTGAAAAATATCCGCTCCGGAAGTCCATGGTCCATCTGCGCCCGGCCAGAATATCTGCGCCGAGAAGGCCGGAGATCCCCGTGCCCTCCGCGCCGCTGATCTGCTCCACGATGTCAATGCCGGACAATGTGACCGCCGCGCCGCCGATGCAAAGGCGGAGCTTTCCGACGGTGTTTACCTCCATCAGGCGCTCTGAGCCGACTCCCTGAATGCGCTCCGTCCGGGCGGTCACGTTCTCTACCCGGGAGAGCCACGCGCGGTCCAGCATGGTCTCCGTGTGCCCGCAGTCAAAGCCCATGGGAAGCGTTTCAGTTTCCCATGTCACATTCACAATGGGGAACCGGTCCCAGCGGAGCCGGTCCGAGGGCGGCATACTGCCCCCTGGCCCAACCGAAACGGCGCGCTCTTCCATGTCGAAGCGCCAGCACAGCCGGGAGATCACGTCCCAGCCCAGCATCATCTCTCCCGGGAAGGGAGCTCCTCCGTCGTCGCACCCGAAATCGAGCATTTCGTCCGGCAAAATTCCCACGGTGAGGTCCGTGAACGTGTGGTTTCCCACCGTCAGCCGCTCCAGCTGTCCCGTCCGGAACCCGAAGGTCCCGCCGTTGTTGTTGCCCGCGCGCAGACTCCGCTCCACGGCTGTGATGCCGGCCCGCCGTGCCGTGCTTTCCGTCACAAAGGACATGGCCGCGCCGGAGTCAAACCACGCCGTCACCTCTGCCCCGTTGAGCCGGACCGGGAAAAAGATCAGGTTGGCGAAGGGCC
>CAKUKL010000147.1 GCA_934662925.1 uncultured Oscillospiraceae bacterium
GCTGCATACCGTTGGACAACACGGTCAGCAGGATCACGCCCAGCACGATGCTGGAGATCTTGCCTCCTCCTCCGCCCAGCCGCAGGCCGCCCAACATGCCGCCGGCGATGATGGTGAACTCCGTTCCCACGCCCATGGTGGACGAGGAGGAACCGGCTCTGGACACCAGCACCACCGTGCCCAGCGCCACGAACGCGCCGGCCAGCGCGTAGATGATGAGCTGCATGCGCTGGACATTGACGCCCACCAGGGAGATGGCTACAGGGTTGCCGCCCAATCCGTACACATACCGGCCAAAACAGGTCCGCCGGAGCAGAATGCTGCCGATGATGACGCACACCACCATGATGACGATGCCGTTGGGGATCACGCCGAACAGGTGACCCTGCCCGATAGCACGGAACTCAGCCGGGAAGTTCAGGTAGGACTTGGCGTTGGACAGCGTATAGGACAGGCCCTGATAGATGTACGAGGTGGCGAGGGTGATGATAAAGGGGAACACCTTCAACCGGGCCACCAGAATGCCGTTCACCAGCGAGAGCACCACACCGGCCAGAATGGCCAGCAGCACCACCGCGAATACCGGGAGGTTCGTCTCGGTGACCATGATGCCCACCAGAACACTGACCACCGACATCTGATAGCCCACGGACAGATCCATGCCGCCGCTGAGCATGACGAACACCATGCCCACGCCCACGATGATCTGGAAGGCACACTGGTTGATGATGTTCTTCAGGTTGGTCGCCGTCAGGAAATTGGGGTGCTGCGTGGCAAAAAATATCAGCATGACCACAAGGACCAGATACATCACGTTGCTCTTCAGCCACTTTTCGGCCCGCTTGACAATATCCTTTTTCATATTTTCTCCTCCATGCCGCCGGAATGTACCTTGTACTCCTCCGGTGTGCCGCCGGAAGACAAATGCAGAATGTATTCCTGACTGAAATCCGGTTTCTCCACCAGACCAGCCTCACTTTTTTCACAGAACACGTAAATGCGGTCCGACATTCCCAGCAGCTCCTCCATATCGGAGCTGATCATGACGACGGCCTTGCCTTCCGCACACAGGTCGTTCATCAGCTCGTAGATCTCGGCCTTTGCCATGACATCGATGCCCCGGGTGGGCTCGTCAAAGATGAGAATGTCCGCGTCGGACGCCAGCGCCCGGGCCACCACCACCTTCTGCTGGTTGCCGCCGGACAGGTTCAGTACGATCTGATCCAGCGAAGGGGTCTTGATCTTCATCGCGTCCTGATATTTTTCGGCGATCTCACGTTCTTTTTTCCGGTCCACGAACAGACCCTTTGAAATTTTTCTGATGCAGGCAATGACGATGTTCCACTGGACACCGTACATCAGGAAGCAGCCCTCGCGCTTCCGGTCCTCCGGCACCAGTCCGATCTTATAGCGGAGGGCATCCTTGGGCGCCCGAATCTTTGCCAGAGCACCGTTGACGAGGATCTCGCCGCGCTGTTTCTGCTCCGCGCCGAAGACCACCTTCATGATCTCCGACCGGCCCGCGCCCACAAGGCCCGCCATACCGACGATCTCGCCACGGCGGACTGTCATGGAAACATCCCGGACGCCGTTGCCGGACAGATGCTTCAGTTCCAGCACCGTCTCGCCCGGCGGCGTTCTGCGCTGGGGGAAGCTCTCGTTGAGCTCTCTGCCCACCATGTACTGGATGAGTTCCCGCCGGTTGGTCTCCCTGACCTCTTTCGTGATGACGAATTCGCCGTCCCGGAACACAGACACCCGGTCACAGATGGCGAAGATCTCGTCCAGCCGGTGGGAGATATACAGGATGGTCACGCCCTCCTGCTTGAGCTGCTCAATGATCTTGAGCAGGATCTCCGTCTCCGCCAGCGAAAGCGTTGCCGTCGGCTCATCCATAATGAGAATGTGCGCACCTTTGGAAATGGCCTTTGCGATCTCCACGATCTGCATTTTCGCCGTGGTGAGGTTGCACACCAGCTCCTGCGGGTCGATGTCGATATGGAACCGCTCGAAGATCCCGCGGGCCTCTTCCTCCATCTTTTTGTAGTTTACAAAGGGGCCAAATTTCCGCCCCAGGCAGATATTCTCCGCCGCGGAGAGGCATTCGATCAGGTTGTGCTCCTGATACACGGCCTCCACGCCCTCCTGTTTGGCCTGCGCCGGTTTCAGGCCGCCCGGGTACTCGTGGCCGTTCAGGATCACGCTGCCTGACTCCGGCTGATGGTAGCCGGTAATCGTCTTGATCAGTGTCGATTTCCCCGCGCCGTTCTCGCCCACAATGGCGTGGATCTCGCCCCGGCGAAACTCAACGGATACGTCGCTGAGGGCAATAACGCCCGGAAATACCTTGGTGATATGCTGCAAGGAGAGCACTATATCCTCTGCCATCCGAATCACTCCTTGTCATGATTTGTCTAACAAAACGTCCGGTGACGGCGCGCCGTGCGGCGCCGTATCCGCCCGCCGCGCCGTCACCTCTTCATGTCCCCGCGGGATCAGCCCCGCTCGTCGTAGTCGTAGCCGAAGCTGTTGTAGCTGTAAATGCCCTCGCTGGTGACCAGGCCTTCCTCAATCTCGCCCTTCAGCAGCTTGAACACCAGATCCATCATGCCTTCCTGACGGTTATAGGTGCCGTAGCCGATCAGACCGCGCAGGACGCTGGCGGAGGAATCCACGGAGGCATCTACCATGGCACGGCCCTCTTCGTCGCAGTCGCTGCTGAACACGCCGTAGCCGTCGCCGGCCAGTCCGGCGGATTGCAGATAGTTGTTCACGCCGATACCCTGAGAACCGGTCTTGGTGATAAAGAGGGTGATATCCGGGTCGCTGGTCAGAGCGTCCTCCGCGAAGGTGTAGCCCTCGTCCAGCGTATGGGTGCTGCCCGCCTGCTCATACACCAACTGGATGCGGGAATCCTCGCCCAGCGCGGCCATGAGGCCGTCGTTCTGCTTAACAAAATCGGGGATGATGACGTTGTTCATCAGCGCAGCCTTGACCGCGCCGTCGCCGGCGTCGGGATAAGCCTGGTCCACCCACGCGGAGATCATCTTGCCCTCCTGATAGCCGATGTCATAGGGGCTGGTGGCGATGGTCAGAGAGGTGGGGAAGTTGGGGGTGCCGTCCAGAATGACCAGCGCCGTGCCGGAGTCCATGACCTTCGCCGCGGTGTCGGCGGTGGCGTTCTCATCAATGCAGAACGTGACGATGACGCTCACGCCCATGGTCAGGAAGTTCTCGATGCAGTCCAGCTGGGTGGCCACGTCCATGTTCATTTCCTGAACATAGTAGTTGATGCCGTTGGCCTTGCAGATCTCCTCGATGCCCGCGGAGGTCTTCGCGATCATGATGGACTGGAGATTCACGCACAGGAACGCCAGAGAGACGTCCACCCCGGCGGCCAGCTTCTCAGGGATGTACTCCTTGGGCTTGGCGCTCTTCAGTTCATCCACCGTCTTGCCGTTGTAGGTCGTGGTGCCGTTGTTATCGGCCACCGTGACGTCATAGTCGCCCAGAACGGTGACGATCTCTTCCTTGCCGTCGGAACTGCCGTTTTCGGACGGTGTCTGCTGAGAATTGCCCGAAGTGTCACCCTTGCAGGCAGCCAGTGTGAACACCATGCACAGCGCCAGAAGCATTGCGGTCAGTTTTTTCATTTTGATACCCTCCATTTTTATTCTTGAACTTATCAGGCCGGGCATTCCGGCATATGCCCGGCTTCAGATACGGATCCGGGGCGGATCTTTCGGCAGCTGTTCGTTTCCCAAGAGCGCAATCTTTTTGTTAGGCTCCGGGGCAAGACACTTTATCTCGCTCTGCTGCTTTCGAGCTTTATTGCACAAGTCTTTCCGTGCAATTCGCCGTCTATTCCGTCCTTTTTTACTGTATTTGAATCATAACACTTTACATCCCACTCTGTAAAATATATAATGCATGAAGCTACTATAACCAAAACATTATACTGCGAAATCAGGGAGGTATTTGATATGGACTTTGATTTTACCCAGCTCAACTATTTCCGCGTCGTGGCCAAGCTGGAGCACCTGACCCGCGCCGCGGAGAGCCTGCACATCTCCCAGCCGGCGCTGAGCGCGTCCATCGCCCGTCTGGAGCAGCGGGTGGGCCATCCGCTGTTCGTCCGCAGCCCGAACAGCATCCGCCTGAACGCCAGCGGGCAGGTATTTCTCCGGTATGTGGAGCGGATCTTCGCGGAAATGCACGCGGGCCTTACCGAGCTTGAAAACCTCAGCGGTGAGGAGTTCGGCCAGATCCGCTTCGCTACCTACTCCCCCGGCATGGGGCTGGATATCGTCAACAACTATCTTCTCTCCCACCGCAACATCTCCATGGAGCACTCCATTCTCTCCACCGCCGACATGCTGGAACGGCTGGAAAACGGAACGCTGGACTTCGCCGTGTCCATGGAAGAGATCCGCAGCGAGCAGGTGGACTGGATCCCCATCTATCAGGATCATCTGGACGTATTGATGTCACCGGCCCACCCGCTGGCCCAGAAAAGTGAACTGACCATCGACGACATCAGTCATGAACGGTTCACACTGATGACCTCCGACATCCAGTCATGCAGCAAATTCCAGCGGCTGTGCCGGAAAAACGGCTTTACTCCGGATATTTTCTACTCCGGGAATGACATCTCCCTCATCACCTTTCTGGCATCCAGCAATCTGTGCCTGCTGATCTGCCC
>CAKUKL010000148.1 GCA_934662925.1 uncultured Oscillospiraceae bacterium
CGGTGACGCCGCAGTAGGACGCTGGCTGCCGGATGGAGCCGCCGGTATCGGAGCCGATGGCGTACCACCCCAGCCCGGCGGCCACCGCCGCCGCCGCGCCGCCGGAGGAACCGCCGGGGGCCCGGCTCTCGTCCCACGGGTTGCGGGTGGGACCGTAGAATGACGTCTCGGTGGTGGAGCCCATGGCGAATTCGTCCATGTTCAGCTTACCGAGACTCACTGCCCCGGCGGCGGACAGCTTTTCCACCACCGCCGCGTCGTAGGGCGGCTCAAAATCTCCCAGAATTTTGGACGCGCAGCTGGTCCTGACCCCCATGGTGCAGATGTTGTCCTTGAGAGCCATGGGCACGCCGTACAGCGGGCTTTCCGTTGTTTTCACTCCGGCCTGAAGGGCGCGGGCCCGCTCCAGCGCCCGCTCGGCGGTGACGGTGATGAAGCTGTTCAGCGCCCCGTCCCGGCGCTTCACGGCGTCCAGCGCCGCCCGGACCGCCTCCTCTGTAGAGACGTCGCCCCGTTTGATGGCCGCACCCAGCTCGAGAGCGGTCAGTTTCTGCAATTCCATCTTCATTCCCTCCTCACTCCACGGTCTTCGGCACGAGGAAGGCTTCCTCGTCCGGCACCGGCGCGTTTTTCAGCAGGGCCGCCCGGTCGTAAGACGGCTCCACCACGTCCTCCCGGAGGACGTTTTTCACCGGGAACACGTGGCTCATTGGCTCCACATCAGCGGTGTCCAGCTTTGACAGCACGTCCATGTAGCCCACGATCTGCTCCAGCTGGGCGGTCATGGCCGCCTTTTCCTCCTCCGGGAGGGACAGCCGGGACAGCTCGGAAATATAATCGACCATTTCAGTGGTGATCTTCATCGTATCAGTCCTTTCAGCAATAGAAAAATCCGTGCCGTTACGGCTCCAGACGGCTCCTGTCTCTCGGGAACAGGGACGCATATCTCACGTTATCAAGACCGCACAGCTTCATGGTCAGCCGCTCCAGCCCGATGCCCAGTCCGCCGTGGGGCGGCATGCCGCACTTGTGGATCATGAGGTAGCTCTCGAAGTCCGCTGGGTCCATTCCCCGCTCCTCCATCTTGGCCACCTGCTCATGGTAGCCGTGGATGCGCTGGCCGCCGGTGGTGACCTCCATGCCCCGGAACAGCAGGTCGAAGGACAGGGTGTACTTCGGGTCCTCCGGGTCGTCCATGGCGTAAAACGGCCGCTTTTTCGACGGGTAGTGGGTGACGAACACGAAGTCGCTGCCGTACTCCTCCTTGACGTACCGCCCGATGTGGGCTTCCTCCTCCGGCTCCAGATCGTAGGGGTCCCGGATCTTGTAGCCGTACTTTTCCGCCGCCAGCCGCTTGGCCTCGTCAAAGCGGATGCAGGGGATGCTGGACGCGTCGGGCAGCTCCACGCCCAGCCGCTTCAGGTCGTCGGCGTACTCCCGGGCCAGCAGGTCCATGGCGTACTTCAGAAAGCCCGTCTCCACCTCGATGACGTCGTAGAAGGAGTCGATATAGCCCATCTCAAGGTCAAGGCCGGTGTACTCGTTGAGATGCCGGGTGGTAGAGTGCTTCTCCGCCCGGAACACCGGCCCCACCTCGTACACCCGCTCATACACGCCCACCATGGTCTGCTTGTAGAACTGGGGGGACTGGGCCAGATAGGCTTTTTTGCCGAAGTAGTCCAGCTTGAAGATATTGGAGCCGCCCTCCGCCCCGGCGTGGACGATCTTGGGGGTGTGGATCTCGGTGAACCGCTGGCTGTGGAGGTAGTCCCGGAAGGCCCGCACCAGCCCCTCCTGAATCTTGAACACTGACCGCCGCTTCAGATGCCGCAGGACGGCGGGCCGGATGGCAAGCTCCGTGTCCAGATGGACGTCCAGCGTCCGCTTGGCGATGGACACGGGCATGGCCGCCGCCGGGCGGGACAGCACGGAGAGCGTCTCAACGGCGATCTCGTGGCCGCCGGGGGCCCGGCCCTCCTCCCGGACGGTGCCGGTCAGCTCCACGGCGCACTCGTCGCACAGCCCCTCCGGCAGCACGGCGGGATCGCACACGCACTGCACCGCCCCGTCCGCCATGCGGAGGGTGAGGAAGGTGATGCCGCCCATGTCCCGGAAGGCGTGGACCGCACCGTGAACGGCGACGGGCCGGTTATTCAGTCCGCCCCCCGCAATGTCGTGATATGTGGTTGTCGTTTTGCTCTCGCCGGTGACGAACTTCATATTGTTTCAACTCCTCAGAATAAAATAAAAACGCCCCGGACCGTATGAAAATACGATCCGGGACGAAATCAACAAAAACGATTCCGCGGTACCACCCGCGTTGCTCCTCCAACAAGGAACCTCTTTCGAGCCTCTGTAACGTGAGGAAGACGGACGGCCCTACACCAACCACCCTTGGCGGTTCGAACCGTCGGCTCAGAAGCGTTGCGCTGCCTTGTCTTTCCGGGGCGGGCTCTCAGTCGGTGACCCGCGTTCTCTGTCGGACGCCGTAAGGGGCGGTCTTCGTCGCTGCCGCTACTTTATCAGATTGAAGTCATTTTACTCGTTTTTCTTTTTTCTGTCAATGGCCTTTTGGTGCAAAGTGTGCCCAATTTTTCTGTGGCACATTCCTCCGCGATATGGTATCATAGCTAAAAAGCAACTTTTCCGGGAGGGACCCGATGTGACGAACTGGGAAGAACTGAAAGCGGAATGTCTTGCCTGTCAGCGCTGCGCGCTGGCGGACACCCGCACCAACGTGGTGTTCGGCGTCGGCCCGGAGAACGCGGAGATCATGCTGGTGGGCGAGGGCCCCGGCGAACAGGAGGACCTCACCGGCGAGCCCTTCGTGGGCCGGGCCGGTCAGCTGCTGGACGAGATGCTGTCCCTCGTGGGACTGAGCCGGAAGAGCAACGTCTACATCGCCAACATCGTCAAGTGCCGCCCGCCCCACAACCGGGACCCGCTGAACACAGAGCAGGACGCCTGCATTGGCTACCTGCGGCAGCAGACCGCTCTCATCCGGCCGAAGATCATCGTCTGCATGGGCCGGGTGGCCGCCAACCGTATCATCCACGACGATTATAAGATCACGAAGGAGCACGGCCAGTGGGTAGAAAAGGCCGGAGTCTGCATGACCTCCATCTACCACCCCGCCGCCCTGCTGCGGGACCCCACCAAAAAGCCTGACACCTTCGCGGACCTCAAGGAGGTCCAGCGGAAGATCCGGGAGGTGTGTCTCCGCACGGCGCTGCTCTCCCCCATCGCCACCGGCTGACGGTGGTATTCCCGCCATAAAAAGTGCGCCGTTTCCCCGTCTCAACCGGACTATTAAACTAGCGCATAAACGCTTCGCAACCGGCGTTAGCAAGCCCCGCCGGGCAAAAACCTGTAAAAAGAGGGATCGACCAATGAACCGACCTGTCCTGAAGCTGTCTTACAACGCCCCCGTCACCCTGACCTTCGCCCTGCTGTCCTTCCTCGCGCTGGTACTGGGGCATTTTACCAACGGCTGGACCACCACCCACCTGTTTTCCGTCTACCGCTGCGCCCTGTCCGACCCCATGGCATTCTTCCGCTTCTTCGGCCACGTACTGGGCCACGCCAACCTCAGCCACTTCATGAGCAATATGCTGTTCATCCTGCTGCTCGGCCCGTCAGTGGAGGACCGCTTCGGCAGCTGGAACACCCTCTGGGCCATTCTGGTGACGGCCTTCATCACCGGCCTGATCTACTTCATCTTTTTCCCCGGCTCCGCCCTGCTGGGCGCGTCGGGCATCGTATTTATGATGATCCTCATGGCCTCCTTCGGCGGCGCCCGCAACGGCGTCATCCCCATCACTACCATTCTGGTGGCCATTTTCTATCTGGGCGGCGAGCTGTGGAACGCCATTTTCCAAGACAACAACATTTCCGAGCTGGCCCACATCGTGGGCGGCATCTGCGGTATGCTCATGGGCTTCGCCCTGTCCGGCAGCCGCAGAAAATAACACAAAAATATCGGGAGAGGGAGATAATTATGGCAAACGGCAGCTTTCTGGGACAGAAAACAAAGATCACGGTGGTACGCAAGCTGAAGCTGGACGACGTGGCAAAGGAATACGGCCAGATCCGTCCGGGCACAGAGACCGGGGACTTCATCCCGGACTGTCCCTTCTTCAACGAGGGGGACGAGTTCGTGGTGGTCACCGGCGGTGACGCCGACTGCAAGCCCGCGGGCTTCTGCGACTGGGCGTGGGCAGACATCTGGAAGGACGTGCTCATGGTGGCCAACAAGGCCGGCGCCGTCCCCGACGGGGAAAAGGCCGCGCTGGCCCCGCAGTTCACCTGCTGCACCGACGGCCTGCGGCCCGTGGTGTTCAAGGTGCAGTCCATGGAGCCGGACGAGTAAATCCCCATATAGGAAAAAGCGGCTGCCATCGGCAGCCGCTTTTCTGTTATATCAACCGATAGACCGCTCCATGAGCTTTTCCGCGATCATGTCCCGGCGGATGGTGCAGCAGTCGTTGTGAAACCGCAGCAAAATCTCGGTAACTTCATTCTCCAAATATTCACGGTCCGACTTAAAGGCTTTCACTTCTTTGGAGCGCAAAAAAGAACAGACAGTCATTCAACTGTCTGTTCTTTGTGTCGGCACTACCTATCTTTCCGGGCCGTCGCCAGCCAAGTATTTTCGGCGCGAGTGAGCTTAACTGCCGTGT
>CAKUKL010000149.1 GCA_934662925.1 uncultured Oscillospiraceae bacterium
CCAGATGGAGCAGCTTCTCCCGCTCGCCCTCCATCAGCTTGGCCACGGGGATGCCGGTCCACCGCTCCACAAGGTCGGTGCCGTACTTTTTCAGGGCTTCATAGGTCTCCTCCGGGTTGTCGCTGGTGACCCGCTGGTTGCCCCGCAGGGCGGCGAGGGACTGCATCACCCGGTCCTTGTCGATGTTATAGGTGCGGAACAGACTCTTCAGCGGGCTTTCCGCCGTGTCCAGCAGGGCCAGCAGTAGGTGCTCCACCGACACGTATTCGTCCTTCATCCCGCCGGCGATGGATTCGGCGGCGTTCAGCGCCTTGTCCACTCCCTGAGAGACGTAGACCTTGTCCGCCTCACGGCCGGAGCCGGACACCTTGGGCAGCTTGGAGACCTCCTTGCGGACGGCGGCCTGGAAGGACTCCACCGTCACGCCCATGTTGGTCAGCAGCTGGGGGATGAAGCCCCCGTCCTGCTCCACCAGAGCGGCCAGCAGGTGAGGCTGCTCGATTTGCTGGTTGCCGTATTCCGTCGCCAGAGACTGCGCGGCCTGAATGGCCTCAAGAGACTTCTGGGTAAACTGGTTCATGTTCATATCATTCAACTCCTTACGGAAGCGCTGAGCCGTTGTGAGCAGCCCGGATGGACCGAAGCGAGGACAAAATGCCGATCCGCACGGCGGATCTGATTTTGTCCAAGTCGGAGGGAAGCCGGGCGTCGCGAACAGGCGAAGCGTGACAGCATCGCCGTTTTAACTGCGCTCCCTATCTGTCATTCTGAGTTTAGTATACCCATTCCCTCGGAATTTTCATGAACTCATTGTAAACAATTAGCACTCTCGCGTCAAGAGTGCTAATTTTCTTTCCGCAGTTTTTTGAAAGGGAGGAAACGCGGCCCGTCCGCCGCCGGGCGGAGCCGCAAGGACGCAAAAAGCGCCCTGCTTCAGCAAGGCGCTTTCACACTTATTCTTTTGTATCGTTCTGAGGTGCTTCCGCCGCCTGCGGGGCGCACCGGGCGTGGTAGCGGTCCACGAGGTCGGCCAGCGTGGTGTGGTCCACCACCGAGGACACCGCCCGGTAGATCTCCTGCCACAGTTCCACCGTGACGCATTCGTCGCACCGCTCGCAGTAGCCGGAGTTGGTGGCGCACTCCACCGGGGCCAGATCCCCCTCCAGCGGCCGCAGGATCTCCCCCACGGTATAGTCTGCCGGGGCGCGGTTGAGCAGATAGCCGCCGCCAGCTCCGCGGACGGAGCGCACCAGCCCCGCCTTGGCCAGCGGGGTGACGATCTGTTCCAGATATTTGTCGCTGAGCTGCTGCCGCCGGGCCACGTCCCGGAGGGACACCGGCTGTCCTTCGCCGCCGTGGACCGCCAGATCCAGCATCAGCCGCAGCGCGTACCGCCCTTTTGTGGAGATCTTCATGCAGCTCACCTCTCAAATGCTTTTTTCTAAAATACCACAATTCCGGTATGATTTCAAGTATTTCGACGGAAGCGGACTTTAATTTAATACAATCTTCATTGACCTTCCCCGTCCCGGATGCTAAACTGGAGACACCTCATCAAGGGAGTGCGGCCCGTGGACAAGAAATTTTTCAAAAGCCTGATCTTACTCATCACCTACGCCGTGGTGCTGGTGGCCTTCATCGTCAAGCTCGACGCGGTGGGCGGCTGGCTGTCGGCGGTGATCTCCGCCTTCAAGCCCCTGCTCATCGGCTTCGCCGTGGCCTTCGTGCTGGACCGGCCCTGCAACTTCTTTGCCGGCCTGTATGGGAAAAAGCTGCCGGAAAAGGCGGCGAAGGCCGCCCGGCCGCTGGCGGTGGTCACCTGCTACCTCATCGTCGTCCTGCTGCTGGCGGGGGTGGTGGCGCTGGTGGTGCCAGAGCTGGTGAAGAGCATCCAGACCTTCGCCGGGAACCTGAGCACCTACGCCGGGAATTTTCAGGCCCTGTACGATAAAATTGTGGAAAAGCTGGACCTTCAGTCGCTGGCCGATCTGAACCTCAGCTCCGCCATCCGGGAGCCGCTGAGCAAGCTGCTCAGCGGGGTGCTCAACGCCCTGACCAACACCCTGCCTCAGTTCATCACCATGACCAGCGTGCTGGTGTCCGGGGCCATCACCGCCGTGCTGGCGCTGGTGTTTTCCATCTATATGCTGTCCGGCGGGCCGAAGCTCACCGCCCAGTGCCGCAGGCTCATCTCCGCCTATTTGCCCGAGCGGGTGTCCGCGCCGCTGCTGCGGGTGCTGCGGCTGACGGCGGACACCTTTACAAAATACGTCTCCGGCCAGCTCATCGAGGCCTGCATCCTCGGTGTGCTGTGCTTCCTCGGCATGTGCCTGTTCCGCTTTGACTACGCCCCCCTCATCTCGGTGGTCATCGGCGTGTCCGCCCTCATCCCGGTGGCGGGCGCGTATATCGGCGGGGCGGTGGCGGTGCTGCTCCTCGTCATGATCAGCCCGCTGGAGGCATTCCTGTTCCTTGTGTTCCTCGTCATCCTCCAGCAGCTGGAGGGCAACCTCATCTATCCCCGGGTGGTGGGCACGTCCATGGGCCTGCCGGGCATCTGGGTGCTGGCCGCCGTCACCGTGGGCAGCAGTATGCTGGGCTTCGTGGGACTCATCGCCAGCGTCCCCGTCACGGCGGTGCTGTATACCCTCCTCCGCGGCGACCTTCACCGCCGGGAGGGCGCCGATCCCCCCGCAAAGCCGGAATAAATGCGTGCAAAGAGGGCGAAAACCCCACGGTTTCCGCCCTCTTTTTGCGTTTTTTTAACGTTTTTTCACCGCTTTTCCGGCGTTTCGTGCAGCGCCTGTTTACCCCTCGGCGTAGCGGGAGAGGAACTGCCGGGTACGCTCCTCCCGGGGGTGCTCGATGACCTCCCGGGCCGGGCCCTGCTCCACGATCACGCCCTCGTCCATGAAAATGACCTGATCGGCCACGTCCCGGGCAAAGGCCATCTCGTGGGTGACGATGATCATGGTGGTGTGCTGCTCCGCCAGCGAGCGGATGACCTTCAGCACCTCGCCGGTAAGCTCCGGGTCGAGGGCGGAGGTAGGCTCGTCAAAGCAGAGAATGTCCGGCTTGAGGGCCAGCGCCCGGGCGATGGCTACCCGCTGCTGCTGCCCGCCGGAGAGCTGGCTGGGGTAGTGCTCCGCCCGGTTGGCAAGGCCCATGCGGTCCAGCAGTTCAAGGCCCTCCTGCCGGATCTCCTCCAGAATGGCCTTGTGGTCCTGCTTGTAGTCCGGCCGCTCCCGGGCCAGCAATTCCTTGGCAAGGGTGACGTTTTTCAGCGCCGTGTACTGGGGGAAGAGGTTGAAGGACTGGAACACCATGCCGAAGTGCAGGCGCTTTTTCCGCACCTCGCTCTCCCGCTGGGTGGCGGGGTCGGCGGCGTCAAAGACGGCGGCTCCGTTGACGGTGATGACGCCCTGATCCGGCGTTTCCAGAAAGTTCAGGCACCGCAGCAGCGTGGTCTTGCCGCTGCCGGAGGAGCCGATGATGGCGAGGGCCTGTCCCTGCTCCAGCTCGAAGCTGATGTCCCGGAGCACCTGCGTGGCCCCAAAGTGTTTTTCGATGTGACGGGCTTCAAGGATCGACATATCCGCGCCCTCCCTTACTTGAAATAGTCCAGCTTTTTTTCCAGCCGGCCCAGCAGCAGCGTCACCACGCCGCTGAACACCAGATAGTACACCGCCGTGAAGAACAGCGGCCAGATCAGGCCGGAATAGCCGCTGTTGCCCTTCATAAAGGACTCGCCCATCCAGATGACCTCCTGCAGGGCGATGACCCGGGCCAGCGACGTGTCCTTCACCAGCGTGATGATCTCGTTGGACATGGGGGGCACGATGCGCTTGACCATCTGGAGCAGGGTGACGTGGAAGAAGATCTGCCGCTTGGTCATGCCCAGCACCAGCCCGGCCTCCTGCTGCCCGGCGGGGACGCCCTGAATGCCGCCCCGGTAGATCTCGGAGAAATAAAAGGCGTAGTTGAGGACGAAGGCCACGGACACGGCGGTGAACCGGGCGCTCTCGCCGCCGCCCCAGGTGAACAGCTTGAGCATCCCGGGGACGTAGAAGATGATGATGATCTGGAGCACCAGCGGCGTGCCCCGGACCAGCCACACCAGCAGGCGGCACAGCAGGCTCACCGGCCGGAAGGCGGACAGGGCCTTTGCCGCGGGACCTGCGTCCCGCTCCTTCCGCTTCAGGTACCACTGGATGGGCCGCTTGAAGGGGGCCCAGCGGCTCATGGAGCCGAAGGAGATGACCAGTCCAAGGGGGAGCGCGCCGATGAGCGTCACAAAAAACAGCTCCAGCGTCTTGAGAAAGCCGCTGTTCAGGGCGGAGACCACAGTCTGAAATTCCGTTGAGGTGAAAAACATTGCGTTACCCTCTCTGTTCCGTATTTTTGAAAAAGCCGCTCAAAGGCAGAGGGCGGCTCACGCGCTCTCTGCCTTTGGGATCGATATTGTGTTCGGTTACACCCTCGGTCGATAGGGTCAGTTCAGGATGACGGCGTCCTGCAGGCCGTAGGTCTCGGCGATCTGCGCCACGGTGCCGTCGGCCACCTTGTCGGCCCAGAACTGGTTGAAGGCGGCCACGAGGTCGGAGCCCTTGCGGAAGCCCACGCCGTACTCCTCGGAGTCAAGGCCCTGCGCGTCGTTGAGGTTGACGC
>CAKUKL010000150.1 GCA_934662925.1 uncultured Oscillospiraceae bacterium
CCGCCGTGAACCGGGGCACCAGAATGCAGCAGCCGCCGTTGATAAGCATGGAGTGGATGGACACGCCCAGACCGAAGCCGTGGAACACGGGCATGACGGCCAGCATCTTGTCCCCGGGGCGGAACATGGGATTGGTGGCGACGACCTGCGCCCCCAGCGCGTTGAAGTTCCGGTTGCTGAGCAGGATACCCTTGGTCACGCCGGTGGTGCCGCCGGAGTAGAGGATGACCGCCACGTCGTCCGCCTTTTTCTCCGCTTTGTACTTCCAGTGATAGGCCCGGCCTCGGAGCATGAACTCCGTCCAGCGCAGCACCGGCGCGTCCTTGGGGATGCGCTCCTGCTTGCGGCCCTCGGTGAGCATATAGCCCACCCGGACGGGCTTGGACAGGGCGTCCTTGATGGAGGCCAGAATGATGTTGTCCAGATTCACGTTCTGGCGGATGGCCTCGAACTTGTGGTAGAACTGATCCAGCGTGATGGCCGAAATGGAGCCGGACTCCTTGAGGAAGAATTCGATCTCCCGCTCGCTGGACAGGGGGTGGATCATATTGGCGATGGCGCCCACCAGATTGATGGCGTAAAAGGCGATGACGGCCTGCGGGCAGTTGGGAAGGGCCACCGTCACCCTGTCGCCGGGGCGGATGCCCATGGCCTTGAGGGCGCGGGCGCAGATGTTGATCTCGTCCACCAGTGTCTTATAGCTGGTCTTCCGGCCCATGAACACATAGGCGGTGTAGTCGGGATATTTGGCGGCGCAGCGCTCCACCGCGTCGTACAGAGTGCCGTCCTGATATTCCAGATGGGCGGGCACGTCCCCGTAAAAAGCGAGCCACGGGGCCTTTACCTCGTTCTTAGAACTCAAAGTCGATCTCCTCCTTCAGGGGCCGTTCCAAAAGCTCCGGATGGCTCAGCAGATGCTGCACCAGCTTCCACGAGCGGCCGAAATAGAATCCGTCGGCGATGCGCTCGTCCAGCGTCACGCCCACGTCCACGATGTCCCGCACCTGACGGGAGCCGTCGGTCTGGAACACCTCTTCCTTGTGGATGGTGCCGATGGCCACCATGATGGAGTTGGTGCCGTAGTTGTTCAGGTGGTGGTACACCGCCGGGCATCTGATGGAACCCAGATTGGTCAGGAACACGGTGGAGTAGTTGGGGTCCTCGTCGGTGAGGGCCTTCGGCATCTTCCCATAGAAGTCCAGCACCCGGAACAGCCACATGACGAACATCATCAGCGGCCGGGGCAGCTTTTTCAGGGTGTCCAGCGTGTCGTCCAGACCGAAGCTCTTCTCCGTCCGGATGGTATGGACCTTGCCCACCACCTTGTGGGTCACGTCGGTGAGGGTCCAGTTCTCTTTGGCTTCGGTGACCATGAGGGTCTCCTCGCTGTGATCCTCGAAGCGTCTCTTGACGGCGAAGCCCATGGTGATGGCGTGCCGGGCGTAGAACCGGCGGCCGGAAATGTAGCGGTTGAGCAGGGGGCGCATATGGATGGTGCGGGCAATGGCCATGATGAAGCAGTGGAACAGGGTGGCCCTGTACTCCTCCTCGCCCTCGTTCTTCTCGGCAATGTACCGCAGGGCGTCGGTGACGTCCATCTTGGCGCTGAGGTAGACCTCCGAATCCGTCCGTTTGGGCATCAGGTGGGGCATGATGGCATGAAGGCCGTCGAGCTCCCGGAGCCAGCGGGCGTCCCGGCGGTCGCCGAAGCGCCGTTTGTATTCACTCATGGATGGGTTCCTCTCTTCTCTGTTCAGTGGGCAGATTTTACACTCTGTAAAATCTGTCAATTTCACAGTATAACACATCTGTCAAAGAAATGCGACACAAAATAAACAATTAGCGCAAAAACAGTGTAAAGCCCAAAATACGCCGCTTTATTTCCCCTCACCGCCGCAAAGTGCTGCAAAATCCCCACAGGAGATGCGGCTCCAAAACGGATCCCGGCATAAAAAGAAGGTCTCCCTTGAAAAGGGAGACCTTCCATCAGATACTTGAGAATCCTGTGCACTCAGATAGTCATGCCGTTGTCCACGGTGAGCACCTGACCGTTGACGCCTTTCGCCTCGTCGCTGGCGAAGAACAGGATGGCGTGGGCCTGATCGTCCACCGTCACCTGCGGTACCTCGGAGTCCATGTGGCGGTTACAGACAGCGGCGAACTCCCCGTCGAAGGTGGCGATCTGCTCGGGGGCGTTCAGCGGCGTGGGGGTAGGGCCGGGGCACACCACGTTCACCCGGATGCCCCTGCCCGCAAACTGGATGGCCACGTTAAGGCTCATGCCCACCACCGCCGTCTTGGACGCGGTGTAGGCCACGCCGGAGTTGGCCCGGGTAGCGCCGATGGAGGCAATGTTGACAATGGAGCCATAACCCGCCGGCTCCATATATTTCAGGGCGGCCTTCATCATGTAGTAGACCGAGTTCTGGTTGACGGCGATGATCTCGTTCCACCAGTCGCTGTCGCAGCGGGTGATGGGGCGGTGCTTGTCGGCCATGCCCGCGTTGTTCACCAGCACATCCACCCGGCCATAGGCCCGGACCGTCTCCTCCACCACGCGGATGCAGTCCTCCTCCCGGCTCACGTCGGCGGCCACGGTGAGCACCTGACTGCCCTTTGCCCGCAGCTCCTCCGCCACGGCGTCCAGCTTGTCCTTCCGCCGGGCGCACAGGGTCAGGATGGCCCCCTCCTCCGCGAACAGCTGGGCGGTGCGCAGGCCGATGCCGGAGTTGGCGCCGGTGACAATGGCCACCTTATCTTTCAAACGATCCATAATGACACCTTCTTTTCAAATATTCAGTAGTTTTATTATACCGTTTTGCCTGAATTTTTTCAACGGCTTTTCCGTGCATATTCCGGTATCCTCCGTGCAGATAATGAAAATGCGCCGTTCTTCTTTACTTCACCGCCGCAAAGTGTTATACTGCCCACATGAAACCATTCCCACAGGAGGTCTTACCATGGTATCTCAGCGCATGAAGCAGCTCGGCACCGCCCGCTCGGTGATCCGGGAGCTGTTTGAATACGGCAATCAGCGGGCCGCGCGGGTGGGCCGGGAAAACGTCTTTGACTTTTCCATCGGCAACCCCTCCGTCGCCCCTCCCCCGCAGGTGAACGAGACCGCCGTCCGCCTGCTGGAAACGGAGGACTCCACCGTCCTCCACGGCTACACCAGCGCCCAGGGGGACGCCGGGGCCCGGGCCCTTCTGGCCGCCGACCTGAACCACCGGTTCGGCGCGGGCGTGTCCGGCAACGACCTGTACATCACCGTGGGCGCGGCGGCGGCGCTGTGCTGCGTGTTCAACGGCCTTGCCTGCCCCGGAGACGAGTACATCGTTATCGCCCCCTATTTCCCCGAATATAAGGTGTTCATTGAGGGGGCCGGCTGCGCCATGAAGCTCATCGTCCCCCAGCCCGGCACCCTTCAGATCGACCCCGCCGCGCTGGAGGCCGCCGTCAACGAACACACCAAGGGCGTGGTGGTCAACTCCCCCAACAACCCCTCCGGCGTGGTGTATACGGCGGAGACCCTCCGGGCCGCAGCGGCGGTGCTGGAGAAAAAGAGCGCCCAGTACGGCCACCCCATCTACCTCATCGCCGACGAGCCCTACCGGGAGATCGTGTTCGACGGCTTCTCCGTATCGTGGCTGCCCCATATTTACAAGGATACCATCGTGTGCTACTCCTTCTCCAAATCCCTGTCCCTGCCCGGGGAGCGCATCGGCTACGTGCTGGTCCCCCCGGCGGTGACGGATCACGACGACGTGTACGCCGCTGTGGCCGGGGCGGGCCGGAGCCTCGGCTATGTCAACGCCCCCAGCCTGTTCCAGCGGGTGGCGGCCCAGTGCTGCTCCCTCACCGCCGACCTGTCGGTGTACGCCCGGAACGCGAAACTGCTGGTGTCCTCCCTGCGGGAGCTGGGCTACGACTGCGTGGAGCCTCAGGGGGCGTTCTACCTGTTCCTGAAAACACTGGAGCCGGACGATCTGGCCTTCAGCGAGCGGGCCAAGCAGTTCGACCTGCTGCTGGTGCCCGGCTCGGGCTTCGGGATGCCGGGCTATGTGCGGCTGGCCTTCTGCGTCCAGACGGAGATGATCCAGCGGGCTTTGCCGAAGTTCATGGAACTGGCGGAGAGCTACCGGTAAACATGAAAAAACGCGCGGCGGAGTACATCCGCCGCGCGTTTTTGTTTCTCCGGCACGGTTTTTGAAAAAATCCGCGGAAATCCACCATTTTCCCCGCCATTGTGCTATACTGGACAAAACATAACAAGGGGAGAGTGCCATGTCCGCCAACCGACTGTTTCAAATGGTATACCTGCTGCTGGAAAACGGGCGGCTCACCGCCGGGGAGCTGGCGGAAAAGCTGGAGGTATCCGTCCGCACCGTCTACCGGGACGTGGACGCCCTGTCCGCCGCCGGGGTGCCGGTGTGCACCGCCCAGGGCAAGGGGGGCGGCGTGTCCCTCATGGACGGGTACGTGCTGGACCGGGCGGCCTTCTCCGAGGAGGAGCAGCGGCAGCTGCTGCTGGCCCTCAAGGCCCTGCCCGGGGCGGAGGGGGATGAGATGGTGTCCAAGCTGTCCGCCCTGTTCCGCCGGGAGGAGGAGGACTGGCTTCAGGTGAACCTGACCCGCTGGGGCAGCAG
>CAKUKL010000151.1 GCA_934662925.1 uncultured Oscillospiraceae bacterium
CCGACGTTCCCGACTGGGCCTTTGAGGCCGTGGCGTGGTGCTACATGACGGGCATCACCAAGGGTACAGGCGAGACGACCTTCTCCGCCAATGCGGACTGCGCCCGCGGACAGATTGTTACTCTGCTCTACCGCGCTTATCAGGATACCTGACTGGCCATACAGGTTCTGACGGTATCATAAAGAAAGCCCCTCTGTCTCCGAAGAGACAGAGGGGCTTTTCTGGATTCAAGGTGATTTTACTGGCCCTTGACAATGGGTGAGAAACGCGTATAATAGGAAACATAGGTTGCGTAACGCTTGTTTTTCTGGGGGGATGACAGTGCCGCCGAAATTCATGTTTACAAAAAAGGAGATCGTCGCCGCCGCGCTGAATATCGTCAGGAGCGCCGGAATGTCCGGCCTGACGGCCCGGGCGCTGGCGGCGGAGCTTGGCTGCTCGGTCAAGCCCATTTTCGGCCTGTTCCGGAGCATGGAGGAGGTCCAGCAGGAGGTCCTTGCTGCCGCGGACGAACTCTATCAAAGCGCCATTCAGACGGGCATGAGCAGTGGAAAATACCCGCCCTACAAGGCCAGCGGCATGGCGTATATCGGATTTGCCCGGGAGGAGCGGGAGCTGTTCAAGCTGCTGTTCATGCGGGACCGGAGCGGCGAGCGCATCGAGGAGGACCGGGAGTCCATCCGGCCGCTGCTGGAGCTGCTCCAAAAGAATTTAGGCGTCAGCGAGGATAACGCCTATCTGTTCCATCTGGAAATGTGGGTGTATGTCCACGGCATCGCCACCATGATCGCGACCTCTTATCTGGACTGGGACGATGAATTTGTCAGCAGGGTGCTAACGGACGCCTACGTCGGTCTGAAATACCGCTATCAGGAGGGATCGGATCATGCCGGCCATTGAAACCGAGAAGCTGAGAAAGGAATACAAGGACATCACGGCGGTGGACGGTCTCGACCTGCGGGTGGAGCAGGGAGAGTTGTTCGCCCTGCTGGGCGTCAACGGCGCGGGGAAGACCACCACCATCAAAATGCTGTCCTGCCTGTGCCGCCCCACCTCCGGCGACGCATTTTTGAACGGAAAGAGTATCGTCCATGATGCGGCGGCGGTCAAGGCCGTCATCGGCGTGTCTCCGCAGGAGACGGCGGTGGCGCCCAACCTGACCGTAAAGGAAAATCTGAAACTGATGTGCGGCGTACACGGTTTTTTCAGAGAAAAGCAGGCGGAAAAAACGGCGGAGCTGTCCACTCAATTTGGGTTGGACTGCGTTCTGAAGAAAAAAGCCGGAAAGCTGTCCGGCGGCTGGCAGCGCAGGCTCAGCATTGCCATGGCCCTCATCAGCGAGCCGCAGATCCTCTTTCTGGACGAGCCGACGCTGGGCCTTGACGTGCTGGCGCGGAGCGACCTCTGGGACGCCATCCGCGCCCTGAAAGGGGAAATCACTATCGTCCTGACCACCCATTACATGGAGGAAGCGGAAGCCCTCTCCGACCGCATCGGCATTATGAAGGACGGGAAGCTGCTCATGGTTGGGACGGCGGAGGAGCTGAAGCGCGCGGCGGGGAAGGACAAATTTGAAGAGGCATTCGTCGCCATCGTGAAAGGGGAGACACTATGAGACTGCTTGCCTTTTCCGGCCGGACGGCGAAGGAAATTCTGCGGGACCCGCTGAATCTGGGCTTTGGAATCGGCTTCCCTGTGGTTCTGCTGCTGCTTTTGTCCGCCATTCAGGCCAACGTCCCGGTGAGCCTGTTTGAGATTCAGCACCTTGCCCCCGGTATCGCCGTGTTCGGCCTTGCATTTCTGACGCTCTTTTCCGCGACGCTGATCGCAAAAGACCGGGAGAGCGCCTTTCTGGCGAGACTTTACACCACGCCGCTGACGGCGGCGGATTTCATTCTGGGCTATCTGCTGCCCATTCTGCCCATCGCGCTGGCCCAGAGCGTCATCTGCTACGCCGTGGCCGCCGTTCTGGGGCTGCGCATCACGGTGAACGTCCTGTACGCGGTGTTGCTCATGCTACCGATCTCACTGTTTTTCATCGCCGTGGGACTGCTGTGCGGCAGCGTGCTGAACGTCAAGCAGGTGGGCGGCGTCTGCGGCGCGCTGTTCACCAACCTGTCCGCGTGGCTGTCCGGCACGTGGTTCGATCTGGAACTTGTGGGCGGGGCGTTCAAAAAGATCGCCTACGCGCTGCCCTTCGTCCACGCGGTGGAGCTGGAACGGGCTGCGCTGAACGGGAATTTTTCCGATATCGTGCCGAACCTCGTCTGGGTGCTCTGCTATGCCGCCGCGGCCGCGGCCCTTGCCGTCTGGCTGTTCCTGCGGCAGATGAAGCGGCAGTAAAACATCTGTAAAGGAAACCCCGCATGGCCTGCGAACAGGCCATGCAGGGTTTCTTTGTTTTGCCGCAGCCTTTTCCAGCATTCCTGCGCATATTCGGATACCGGAAAGCACGCCGGAATAAGCCCGGAGATTGGGCAGTCTGCTCTTGTGCGGCGGCGCAAAAGGTGATATAATTTTCATTCAGGCATAGAATCAGAGAGAACGAACTTGTATGAGGAGTTTTGCGATATGAAGATCGTTGTTTTGGCCGGCGGGCTGAGCCCGGAGCGCAATGTCTCCCTGTCCAGCGGCGCTATGGTGTGTCAGGCGCTGCGGGACCGCGGGCATCAGGCGGCCTTTGTGGATATGTTTTTCGGGACCGAGCGCTACGGCGGCGCGGCGGAGGAGCTGTTTACCGCTCCGCTGCCCGACGAGATCCGGAAAGTGAGCCGTCAGGCGCCGGATCTGGCCGCGGTGCGGGCCTCCCGCCGCTCTGGCGGGGACAGCATGTTTGGCCCGGACGTGCTGGAGCTGTGCGCCAGCGCCGACGTGGTGTTTCTGGCCCTGCACGGCTCCTGCGGCGAGGACGGACGGGTGCAGGCGGCCCTCGACCTGCTGGGCGTGCCGTACACCGGCTCCGGTTATCTGGGCAGTGCCATCGCCATGGATAAGGACCTGACCAAGCGGATGGTGGCCCCTCTCGGCGTGGTGACCCCAAAGTGGGAGACCATCCGGTATCAGGAAGCGGACATTCCCGCCCTCACCGCCCGGCTGGAGCTGCCCTGCGTGGTCAAGCCGGTGGACTCTGGATCGTCCATCGGCGTTGCCATCGCGAAAAACAGGGAAGAGCTGGACGCGGCCCTGCGCACCGGCCTTGCGCTAGGCGGGCACTGCGTCGTGGAGCAGTACATCTCCGGACGTGAAATTCAGGTAGGACTTCTGAAGGACCGGGCGCTGCCGTCCATTGAGATCATTCCCAAAGAAGGTTTTTACGATTACGAGAACAAGTATCAGCCCGGCGCGGCGGAGGAGATCTGCCCGGCCCCCATTCCCGCGGAGTGGGAGAAGCGGCTGGGGGACGCGGCGCTGACGGTGTTCCGGGCGCTGGGCCTTGCGGTGTACTCCCGGGCGGACTTTATCGTCACCGAGGACGGCACGCCGTGGTTTCTGGAGATCAACACCCTCCCCGGCATGACACCCACCAGCCTTATGCCGCAGGAGGCCGCCGCCGTGGGCATCGGCTACGGCGAGCTGTGCGAGCGGATCATTGACGCGTCCCTGAAGGCGCGTGAGAAAAACTAAGGCAGTATGTATATAGAAACTCCGCGAATGGTCATCCGTGATTTCACGTTGGAGGATGCCGCTGATCTGTACGACATCCTCGGCGATGATGAAACCATGGAAAACTGCGAGCCGGCATATGACCTTGCGAAAACAAAGGAATTTCTGACTTCCTTTTGTATCTGCCGACATGGTGCTGCTGCGGCAGTTCATAAGGAAAGCGGCAAAATGATAGGCTACATCCTGTTTAACCAGATCGTTGATGGCGTATATGAAATGGGATGGATATACAACCGTGCCTTCTGGCGGCAGGGATACGCGTACGAATCCTGTAAAGCGGTGATCGATCACGCCTTTGATGAATTGAACGCACATAAGGTTTTTGCGGAATCGATCGATACCTTGAGATCGGTAAGTCTGATGAAAAAGCTGGGAATGCGGCTTGAGGGCATTCAGCGCAGTCAAACCAGAGACATTTATGGTCAGTGGGCCGACTTGTATTTCTACGGTCTGCTGAAGGCTGATCGAGGGTAAGAAGGACAGCGCGTATTGATTTTTAGAACTCAATTATCAAAAATACCGGGCAGCACAGTATACCCGGCAACGAGAGAAATTTGAACTGGGCGGCGAACGATCTGGCCGCCCCGAAGGAGTTTGCAAGCTATGGAACCCATCACACTGAGACAGCTTCTGGACGCCGTGGACGGCACGCTGCTGGGCGATTTTGCCGACCTCGATGCCGAGATCACCGCCGTGGACACCGACAGCCGGAATATGCACCCCGGCAGTCTGTTCATCCCGCTGGAGGGGGAACGGTTCGACGGCCATTCCTTTATCCCCGCGGCGCTGGAGACCGGCGCGGCGGGCTGCCTCACCGCCCGGCCCCGGGAGAGCTACCGGCCGGATAAATTCTACGTCAAGGTGCGCTCCACCCAGCGGGCGCTGCGGGATCTGGCCCAGTGGTACAAGCGCCGGTTCGACATCCCCTTCATCTGCATCACCGGCTCGGTGGGCAAGACGACCACCAAGGACATGGT
>CAKUKL010000152.1 GCA_934662925.1 uncultured Oscillospiraceae bacterium
CCTGTGCGTGCTTTTGGTGACTTTTCGCACGAACGAAAAGTCACCCCAGCGGAGCGTCCGCAGGACGCACCACTCCGCTTTGCCGGAGTAGCGGCAAATTCGGAACAGCGAATAAGCGCTTTTCCAAAGCCTCCGGCTTTGAAAAAACGCTTATTCACGAAAACTTCATAAACCGTTTTCAATTTCGCAAACACTTCCCTCAGGAATCTGGTATTCTATACTCGTCAGGAAGATGAAGCAAGCAAAACATGTAAACTCCTTTCTCAATTCCCCTCTCTCTTTTTTCACACACCGGGCCGCTCCGGCAACCGCCGGAGCGCTCCCGGACCAAACGTTCCAAAGTCCTTCCGGACTTTGTTCCAGCCGCCTTCGGGCGGCTTTTCTTTTGCCTGTAAGCGCAAAAAGACTCCCCGCTGTTCTCAAGCGGGGAGCCTTCGTTTTTTCTTGGATGTTCAGCGCACGTCGTCGCCCCGGCGGGCCTCCAGATTCATCTGGCGTTTGCGGCTGGCGCTGGCCGCCAGCATGGCGGACAGCGTCTCCGGGTCGCCCTCGGCGATGGCCTTGCGGTAGGCCCGGAGCCGGTTTTCCAGCCCCTCGATGACCTTCGTCAGCGCCGGGGCGTTCATGGAAAACAGCTGGGTCCACAGGGGCACATCCAGCGCCGCCACCCGGGTGCAGTCCCGGAAGGAGCCGCCCTCGTACCCCCGGCAGTCGAAGAGGTCCGGGTCGTCGCACACCGCCACCGCCACCACGTGCATGAGTTGGCTGGTGTAGGCAATGATGGCATCGTGGTGCTCCGGCGTGGTGTGGACCACGTCCCGGAAGCCGCAATACGCCGCCATCCGCTCCAGCAGGGCCACGTGGGCCGGGTCGTTCCCCTCGTTGGACGTCATGATGAAGTGGGCGTTTTTGAACAGCGTGGCCTCGGCGTGGTCGATGCCGGACACCTCCTTGCCCGCCATGGGGTGGCAGCCGATGAAGTCCACCCCGTCGGGCAGGCACTTTGCCGCCTCAGTGACGGCGGTCTTGATGCCGCAAACGTCGCACACCAACGCTCCCGGCTTGAATTTCTCTGCATTTTCCCGGAGAAATTCCACGATGCCCTGGGGGTCCTGGCACAGCATCACCACGTCCGCCTCGGGCAGCAGCCCCGGCCCGTCCATGGTCACCCGGTCGGCGGCCTGACGGGCCTGTGCCTTTTCCAGCGTGGTTTGGGAGCGCACCGCACCCACCACCTCGTAGTCCTCAAATCCCCGCAGGGCCATGGCCATGGAGCCGCCGATCAGGCCCAGCCCCACCACAAGGATCATTTTCTTGCTCATATCCAGCTCATCCTGTTCTGTCCGCGCCCGGGGCGCGGGAATTGTTCGCTTTTCAGACCTCCCGGTCCACGCAGGCGGCGATGGTGCGCACCTTGTTCATGATGCCGTCGAACTGCTCCGGCGTGACAGACTGCGCACCGTCGCACAGGGCGTGAGGAGGATCATTGTGGACCTCGATGATCAGGCCGTCCGCGCCTGCGGCCACGGCGGCCATAGCCATCCGCTCCACCATCCACGCCTGACCGCAGGCGTGGGAGGGGTCCACCACCACCGGCAGGTGGCTGAGCTTCTTCACCGCCAGCACCGCGGACAGGTCCAGCGTGTTCCGGGTGTAGGTCTCGAAGGTGCGGATGCCCCGCTCGCAAAGGATCACGTTGCTGTTGCCCTCGCTCATGATGTACTCCGCGCTCATGAGCCACTCCTCGATGGTGGCGCTGAGGCCCCGCTTGAGGAGAATGGGCTTCTTCGTCCGGCCCACCTTTTTCAGCAGGTCGAAGTTCTGCATATTCCGGGCGCCGATCTGGATGACGTCCACCGCCTCCTCGAACATGGGCAGCTGGTCGGAGCTCATCAGCTCGGTGACGATGGGCATGCCGGTGGCCTCCTTGGCCTCCAGCAGCAGGCGGATGCCCTCCACGCCCTTGCCCTGGAAGGAGTAGGGGGAGGTGCGGGGCTTGTACGCGCCGCCCCGCATGGCGGACGCGCCGGACGCCTTGACGGCCTTGGCCACCCCTACCATCTGGCTCTCGCTCTCCACGGAACAGGGCCCGGCGATGACCACCAGCTTTTTCCCGCCGATCTTCACGCCGCAGCCCATGTCGATGACGGAGTCGTCGGGGTGGTACTTGCGGTTGGCCTTCTTGTACGGCTCGCTGACCCGCATGACCCGCTCGACGCCAGCCAGCTGCGCCAGCGCCTCCTGATCCAGCGCGCCCGCGTCGCCCTCGGCGCCCAGAATGGTAGTCTCCGCGCCCTTGGACACCATGACCTTGACGCCGCCGGCCTCCATGGCCTGAATGGTGTTCTGCAGCTGCTCCGCCGTAAAATCCGGCTTCATAATAATAACCATAACAAACGATCCTTTCAAGGAAAAAATAAGCGGCCGCCCAACGGCGGCCGCACTCCAGCGTCCCTGCAAACCGTTTATGGGCACGACAAATGACCGCTATCGCAATAGCGGTAATAGCCGTACCAATAGCTCCGGTTCTGCATGGGGAACGCTCCTTTCATCTGATGATGGGGATAGTTTAGCGCTTTTATCCATGAAAGTCAAGAGGGAATTTCAATATTTATTTCGGATAATGCTCTGTTTAAGTAAAAAATAAAGCCCCGGCGGGAGCCGGGGCGGAGGGGGCAGTGTGGGTATGAGGAAGTAAACATATATATGACCAGGAGCGCCGCCGTGACCACAGCAATAGTCATTCCAACCCAGAAGCGCGTGGGGCGTTTGCCGGGACAGCCAATGTCGCCGTAGCAGGCAATGGCTGTACAGCCAAGCGTGAAAAGTCCGCCGAACAACAAGGTTCCCATGTCTGACATACGGAACACGTCCTTTCTAAATCGAATATATCATATTCCGGCGGGAGCCGGGGCGGAGGGGTCAGAGCAAGAAAAAGACCATAGCGGCAGCGACGAGCAGGAGCGTCAAACCGCCCCAGAACCGGCGTGAGTGGAACAGCCCGTGCCAATCATTCGAGGGACCGTATCTGGCCGCGCAGGAAAAGAGAAAGTAAGTGCCCACCATAAAAATAACGGGCATCAGAAAAACACCGACAATAAATGTTTTCATGAAGTGATGTTCCTTTCATAAGGTCACTATATCATATTCCGGCGGGGCCGGGGCGGAGCGGTCAGCGCAGGTCTGAGAAAGTAACATACAGGAGGAATATCGCTCCGACCGCTGCGACAACCCACCCGATCCAGAAGCGCGTAGGGCGTTTGCCGGGGTATCCAATATCGCCGTAACCGGCAATGGCTGCCCCGCCCAGAGTAAGAAACGAGCCGAACAACAAGGCTTCTGCGGTCAGCATACGAAACACGTCCTTTCTGAATTCAATATATCATGTGCCGGCAGAAGCTGGGGCGGAGGGGATCTGTTGAATTGGATGGATGCGCGGGTTATGCGGTTATGAAGGCAGAAGAAATGGCTGCAAGGGCCGCGATAACGAGCAGGACGATCCAGAGTTTCCCGACGGGCCCGCTAAAGAATTCCTTGAAGGACATATTCATACTGGAACACTCCTTTTGAATCCAATATATCATATTCCGGCAGAAAGTCAAGGTGATGCACATGCCGAAGGAAGGCATCAGTCTTTATTTTACCATTGAGGATGGCGGCAGCAAGACGCTGACCACCCTCGGAGACAAGACGAAGGCGCTGGACAAGGAAACACAGCAGCTGGCTCAGCACCTGAAGGCGCTGGAGAGCGCCAACAAGCCTCTCATTTCCCGGCAGCAGGAGCTGAAATCCAAGCTGGAGGCCTCCGGCAAGACGGTGGCGGACCTCCGGAAGGAATACCGGAAGCTGCAATCGATCTCTATAAAGTGAAGTAAAAAATTTACGGAATTCTTAAAAGACAGTCCGGCCCCGGTGTGATACCATGGAAAAAACGGTCCGACAGGAGGGAAACGCAGTATGTATTGGCGCGTGATGGAATATATCAGCGATTTTACCAGTGTGCTGCCGCCGGTGCTGCTCATGGCGGCGGTGTATGTGCTGCTCCGGCGGCTGTGGCTCCGGCGGCGGGGCCTGCCCCGGAAAAGCTGGGGCGAGGAGATCGTGCGGCTGCTGCTGGTGTGCTGGCTGGCGGGACTGCTGGCGCTGGTGTGGACGCCGGGAAACTTCTGGATCAAGCTGCGGAACTGGATCGGGCACGGAATTCCCATCGAACTGGGGGACTGGCTGTTTCAGGGGGATTTCTCCTTTGAAGTCACCTTCCACCGGCAGTTCGCCCGGATGCTGGCGGGCGGCTCGTGGCAGACGGCGGCCAACATGGTGATGTACCTGCCGTTGGGGGTGCTGCTGCCGCTGGTTTGGAAGGACGCCCGGTGGTACCGGGTGACCGCCGTGGGGCTGGCCCTGTCGCTGGTGACGGAGCTGATCCAGCCGGTGGTGGGCCGCAGCTTCGACGTGGATGACCTTATCGCCAATACGCTGGGGACGCTGGCGGGGTATGGGGTCTTTGCCGTGGGCAGATGGATATTTCACCGCAGCCGCGGCGAGGGGGCAGGCTTCGCCTGACGGCCATTTTTTCGTATTCGCCGGGAGTCCGGCGAGGGATTATGAGCGTCCTCCGCGGACGCTCCGCTGGGGTG
>CAKUKL010000153.1 GCA_934662925.1 uncultured Oscillospiraceae bacterium
GAGATCGCCGCCGCGCAGGCCGAGCAGGCCCGGGCGGAAGCAGAGGAAAAGCACCGCCCCCTGTCCCTCGGCGAGGTGCAGGAACTGCTGGTGCGGGCGCAGATCAACGCTCTGACGGTGGACGACCAGACGGCGTACCGAATGCGGGAGTTTTACCCGGAGTGGCAGGCGGGTCAGGACTACACAGCAGGCTATAAGGTCACCTATGGCGGCGAGCTGTACAAGGTCTTGCAGACGCACACCGCTCAGGCGGCATGGCTGCCCGGGACCGGTACGGAGAGCCTGTATGCCCGGATCGACGAGGAGCACGACGGCACGAAGTACGATCCCATTCCGTACAGCGGCAATATGGCGCTGGAGGACGGCAGGTATTACAGTCAGGACGGCGTGACGTACCGCTGTACCCGGGACACCGTCAACCCCGTCTACCAGCCCCTGAGCGAGCTGGTTGGCATCTACGTGGAGGCGGTGGAATGATCTGCGTGTGCTGCGGGGCGGAGCTGCCCTGCGAGGGGGCGCTCATCTGCTGGGCGTGCCGGCAGGAGGTGGGGCCGTGAAGCGGCGGCTGGAGTTCTCAAAACTGATCCTCGTTTTCGAGACGCTGCTGGTGGGCTACGTCTCATACCGCGTGCTGGGCTTTGTGGAGACCGCTATCGCCACGCAGTACGACGGCAGTCTCCCGTATCTCACCACATTCATCTCGGCGGTGTGGGCGGCGTATGGGGCCAGCGTGAGCTTTTATCAAAACAAGTCCGGGAAAGAGAACGTCAAAAAAATAGAAGCGTCCGCCGTCAACATGGACAGGGACGCGTGAGAGGTGAACCGATGACAGAGACGATCATTGTGGCGCTGCTCAGTCTGGCCGGGACGCTGGCCGGGGCGTACTGGGGCAACAGGCGCAGCGCGGCCCTTGTGGCCTACCGGCTGGAGCAGCTGGAGCAGAAGGTGGCGAAGCACAACAGCGTTGTGGAGCGCACCTACGAGCTGGAAAAACAGGTGGACATCATCGAAGAGAAGGTCAAAGTGGCAAATCACCGGATCGACGATCTGGAACAGGAAGAAAAAGCGACACACCACGAACACTGAAAGGAGACCGAAAATGTATAAGCGTGTAAATTTTAGCGAGGAACACAAGAAACTTTCGGAGGGCATCCGGGCAAAGCTCGAAGAGGCGGAAGCGCTCATTTTGCAGCTACCGCCCTGCCGCAATCGTAGTCTGGCGGTGACACATCTGGAGGACACGATGCTCCGTGCGAACCTTGCCATTTCTGAGACGGCAGAGGAGGGCTGAAAATGAATATTGATTGGAAACGCAAGCTGACATCCCGCAAGCTGTGGCTGGCTGTGGCCGGATTTGTGTCCGGCCTGATCATCGCCTTCGGCGGCGGCGAGAGCACCGCGGCCACCGTGTCCGGCGTGATCTTGCAGGGCGCGTCCGTCATCGGCTACCTGCTGGCCGAAGGCCTGACCGACGCGGCGGCCCTCAAGGGTGACGACGATGCCAACGGCTGAGAGTGTCCTTGACATCGCCCGGGGAGAGCTGGGGACGAAGGAAAGTCCCCGGAACTCCAACAACGTCAAGTACAACACGTGGCACTACGGCAGGCCGGTGAGCGGGAACTATCCGTGGTGCATGGCGTTTGTGCAATGGTGCCTGCATCAGGCCGGTATCGCCCCGGTCATCCGCACGGCGTCCTGCGGGGCGCTGATGCGGGCGGCGAAAAAGGCCGGGGAGTGGGTGGCGGGGGACTACAAGCCCGGGGACGTGGTGATCTATGATTTCCCGGGCGGCGCGGCCACCGACCACACCGGCATCATCGAGAGTTTTGACGGCAAATACGTGACCGCCATTGAGGGCAACACCAGCACCGGGAACAACAGCAACGGCGGCGAGGTTATGCGCCGAACGCGGAAGCTGGATGTGGTGTTGGGCGCGTGGCGGCCCAAGTATGAGGAGGACGATGACATGACGCAGGAGCAGTTCAGCGAGATGATGGACACCTATCTGGCCCAGCTGGCAAAGCAGGGCCCGTCTGACTGGTCTCAGGACGCCCGGGAGTGGGCGGAAAACAACGGCCTTATCAAGGGAGACGCCGAGGGCAACAAGCAGTATAAGGGCTTTGTCACCCGGGAGCAGATGGTGGTGTTCCTCAAGAGAATGTCCGATATGAAATAAAGAAGCGCGTCCCCGCAGAGCTTCGGCCCTGCGGGGACTGTCCAAAGAGGAGGCGAAAACATGCCGACAAATATGCTGACGGTGGACGCAAATTTCCCGACGTTGAGCCGGGAGCAGAGCACGGACGAGAAGTTTGAGCGGATCACCAGCTATCTGCACATGATGCTGGAGCAGCTCCGGTACAGCATGGGGAACCTGGACAAGGACAATTTCAACGCCGCGGGGCTGGACGAGATCGCGAACCTCATCACGAAGCCGGTATACATCCAGCTGGAGAATGAGGCGAAGAGCATCGCGGCGCTGTACGTGACGGCGGAGGGGCTGAGCAGCCGCCTAAGCGACGCGGAGGGAAACGTCTCCACCCTACAGCAGAGCGCGGCGGCCATGGCGGCGCGGCTGACCAACGCGGAGGGAGACATCACCCAGCTGGCCGCGGCGGCGGGGGTGCTGACCAGCCGGATCTCCGACGCGGAGGGGAACATCAGCCAGCTGACCCAGACGTCGGACAGCCTGACCAGCCGGATCTCGGACACGGAGGGGAACGTCTCCATCATCCAGCAGACGGTGAACGGCCTGACGGTGACGGACGCGAGCGGGACCACCCGGGTGAAGGGCAGCAGCGTCGAGACGGGGAGTCTCATCCTGACGGGGGTCATCAAGTGGGCGGACCTGACAAGCGATGTGCAGACCGCCATCAGTGATGCCGGCACCAACGCAAGCGCCGCTCTGAACGCAGCGAACGGAGCCTATACCGCCGCCAGTGGGGCGCAGACGAACCTCGCGCTGCTGGCCAACGGCCAGTATCAGGGCGGCACGTTTATCAGCGGCACGTCCATCTACTCCCCGGAGCTGGTGGGCGACGAGATCAAGCTGGCCAACGGCAGCAGCTACGAGGTGGGCAAGATCTCCATGCAGGTGAGCAACACCCCCGCCTTTGACATCACGTCCAATCTGTCCCTGCGTCTGCAGTCCGCCGCCGGGTGGAACGCCTATCTGGGCAACGGCTACGCAGAGGGCAGCGGCAGCGTGGCGGCGGTGCTGTGCAATGCATCCGGGGTGCTCAACCTGTACGGCGCGGCCATCGCGGTGAGCGGCGCGAACTTCGGCTCGACCCTACCCAGCAGCGGCGTGTCCGGACAGGTGTTCTTCCTGCTGGGGTGAGCGCATGGCATATACATTTTACCTGTTTATCCCGGAGGGGTTGTATTACACCATATCCGGGTACGGCTCCGGCTACGGTCAGGGCGACAGCACGGCGTGCGCCACACTGACCAACGTATCGGAGAGTACCACGCTGACGATCAGCTTCGGCCTTGCCAGCGGATACACGTTTTCGCGGTGGGTCATCAACGAAGGCGGAAGCAGCGTCCGGTATGCGTACACCCAGACGCTGAGCTACACCAACACATCGGGGAAAACCCCGGTCTACGTCCGGGCGGAAGTCTCCATTGCCGTCTCCACCACGTACTACGCCACGCTGGCCTTTAACGCTAACGGCGGCAGCGGAGCGCCGGGCAGCGTGTCCGGCTCCGTCACCAACACTACGGGGGACACGGCGATAGCGCTAAGCATCCCGTACACCATCCCTACCCGGGCAGGTTACACGTTTTTGTATTGGCAGCTGACCCTTGCCAACGGCACGGTGGTGTACTACTCCCCGGGCGGGACGGCCAACGTGCAGGGGTCTGCATCTGGCGTGACGTACACGCTGTACGCCGTGTGGCAGGAGAGCGGCGGCGGGGTGCATCTTTACTCCGGCGGATGGAGGACGGCCACGCCGTACATCCGCGTGAGCGGAGTATGGCGAAAAGCGACACCGTACATCTGCGTAAACGGAACATGGAGGAAAGCGACATGAATGATTTGCAGAAAGAACTTGATGCAGTATGGAATCTGCTGGCGGGCATCCCCGTGAGGGGCGACGCGGTGGACATTATGGCGGCGGCCCGGGTCGGTATACGCCGGGCGTACAAGCTGGCGGAGCCGGAAGAGGCAGCCGCGGGAGAGACAGGACCGGAAAAGGAGGAATGAGCATGGCACTGGGACTGCCGGACATGGTGAACGCGGACGGCATCAGCAAGCGCAAGCAGGTGAAATTCGGCGGGTACACCCACACGCTGTCCGCCGAGAACGGAGACATCTGGGACATGAAAAACCTGACGGGGGACTACTACCCGCTGCTGTCCCCCAGAGCGCGGCGGTGGATCTGCCGGACGGTGGAGAAGCCCAACGGACTGTATGCCCACGACGGGCTGTACTGGGTGGACGGTACGGGATTCTACGCCGACGGGGTGCTGAAGGGCGAGGTGACGGACGGACACAAGCGGTTCACGAGCCTCGGGGCCTATATCGTCATCCTGCCGGACCGGAAGTATTACAACCGCCTGACGGACGAGTTCGGCGCCATGGAAGCGGAGTGGAGCGGCGCGGCGAAGATCCAGGACGGGACCTACGTGGGGG
>CAKUKL010000154.1 GCA_934662925.1 uncultured Oscillospiraceae bacterium
CACATAGACGTGCTTGGGGGAACCATCGACCACAGCCTTGACGCGCTTGACGTTGGGCTTCCAGGGACGGTTGGAGCGGCGGTGGGAGTGGGAGACCTGAATACCAAAGTTCACACCCTTACCACAAAACTCGCACTTGGCCATATTGACTAACCTCCTCGCTGGTTGAAAATACTAAAAGACGCCGACTAGTATAATAACAGATACGCAAGAAAAAATCAAGTGTGAATTTGCGGATTCTTCTGTTTTTTTCCGGAGAGATCTATGGTATAATAAGCGCAAAGCGGCTGCTGCGCTGGAGCACCCTATTTCGGGACAGGCAGCCGGAGCAAAGGCGGCGCGGGACCCCGGGAAGCCGGGCTTCACGGGGGGCATGGCCGCATCTGCCGGACCGGGGGCCGGACCGCGAGGGCGCGGGGCTTCCGGCGGCGTCTGCCGGGTGGCAGAGGAAAGGAAGTGTCAGTGATGGCGAGATCGCAGAGCGTCAAACTCGGCAAGCTCATCGAGCGGTTCAATCTGGAGGTCCTGCTGGGCGCGGAGGGGTACGAGAACCGTCAGGTCTCCGCGGAGGACGTGAACCGCCCCGGTTTGCAGCTGGCCGGTTTTTTTGATTATTTTGATGAGAAGCGGCTTCAGGTCATCGGCCTTGTGGAGACGTCCTATCTGGAAAAGGTGTCCCACGAGGAGCGGGAGCAGGCATTCGCGCACCTGTTCCAGTATGATTTTCCGGCGCTGATCATGTCCCGGGGGCTGGAGCCCTATCAGGAGTGCATGGACATGGCGAGAAAGTACAATAAGACCGTGCTGCGCACCAACGAGACCACCTCGGAGTTCATGAGCTCCCTCATCGCCTACCTCAAGTGGTTTATGTCCCCCTGTATTACCCGCCACGGCGTGCTGGTGGAGATCTACGGCGAGGGCACTTTGCTGCTGGGCGAGTCCGGCGTGGGCAAGAGCGAGACGGCCATCGAGCTGGTCAAACGCGGCCACCGTCTCATCGCCGACGACGCGGTGGAGATCAAGCGGGTGGCGGCCAACCGGCTGGAGGGCACCGCGCCGGAGCTGATCCGGCATTACATCGAGCTTCGCGGCATCGGCGTTGTGGACGTCCGCCGCCTGTTCGGCATGTCCGCCGTCAAGCGGGAGGCCAACATCGATCTGGTCATCAATCTGGAGACGTGGAAGGACGGCGCGGTGTACGACCGGCTGGGCGCGGACAACCTCTACACCTCCATTCTGGACGTGAACGTCCCGACGTTGACCATCCCGGTGAAGCCGGGCCGGAACCTTGCCATCATCATTGAGGTGGCCGCCATGAACAACCGGAACAAGAAGCTGGGCTACAACGCGGCGGCGGAATTCACCAAGCAGGTGAACCAGCACTTCGATCAGGCCATGGCGCAGAATGATCTGAAATTCTGAGCGCGGGCGAAAGCGCATAAAATAGGCTCCGGAGGGAGCCGGGCAAAATCTATCAGGAAAGGAAAAGATGACGGCCAAGAGCGGCAGACACGCATTTGGCTGTCTCATGGGATCTCATATGTGCGGCATTGTAGGTTTTATCGGAAAAGAGGAGGCGGCCCCCATTCTGCTGGATGGGCTGGCCCGTCTGGAATACCGCGGGTACGACTCCGCGGGCGTGGCGGTCTTTGACGGGACGAAGCTGGAGGTGGCCAAGGCCAAGGGCCGGCTTCAGGTGCTGTCCGACCTCATTCAGGGCGGCGCGGCCATTCACGGACAGATCGGCATCGGGCACACCCGCTGGGCCACTCACGGGGCGCCCTCCGACGTCAACGCCCACCCGCAGGTGAGCCGCAACGGACGGATCGCCGTGGTGCACAACGGCATCATCGAAAATTATGCGGAGCTGAAAGAATTTCTCGTCAACCAAGGCGTTCCCTTTGAGTCGGAGACGGACACCGAGGTAGTGGCTCAGCTTATCGAGTATTTCTACGACGGCGATATTCTGGGTGCCGTGGGCGAGGTGCTCCATCGCATTGAAGGCGCTTACGCCCTTGGCATCATCTGTGCCGATGAGCCAGACCGGCTCATCGCCGTGCGCAAGGACAGTCCGCTGATCTTGGGGCTGGGCGACGGCTGCCAGTTTCTGGCGTCCGACGTCACCGCCATCATCAAGCATACCAGGGAAGTCATTTACATGGAGGACGGGGAGCTTGCGGTGCTCACCCGGGAGGGCATCCAGTGCTATAACCACCTGATGCAGCCGGTGGAAAAGGAGATCGCCCACGTGGACTGGGAGATCGACGCGGCGGAAAAGGGCGGCTACGAGCACTTCATGTTCAAGGAGATCATGGAGCAGCCCGAGGCCCTGCGCCGGGCCATCTTCCCCCGGATCAAGGACGGCAGGGTGGACTTCGAGGACTTCGGCCTTGACGGGGACTACATCAGAAATATCAGCAAGATCTACATCGTGGCCTGCGGCTCCTCCTATCATGTGGGTATGGTGGGCAAGTACAATCTGGAGCGGCTGATGCGCAAGCCGGTGGAGGTGGCGCTGGCCTCTGAGTTCCGCTACATGGACCCCATCGTGGATAAAAACACCCTCGTGGTGGTCATCAGCCAGTCCGGCGAGACGCTGGATACCATGGCCGCCCTCCGGGAGGCCAAGCGGCTGGGGGCGAAGATCCTGTCCATCGTCAATGTGGTGGGCTCTTCCATCGCCCGGGAGTCGGATGTGGTGCTGTATACATGGGCCGGGCCGGAGATCGCCGTGGCCACCACCAAGGCGTACTCCACCCAGCTTGCGGTGGTGGACCTGCTGGGGCTGTATTTCGCGGAGAAGCTGGGCACCGTGGCGCGGGAACGGTATGACCGCGCGGTGCAGGAGCTGCTGATGCTGCCCGCCAAGATGGAGCAGGTACTGGAAAAAAAGGAGAAGATCCAGTACTACGCGTCCCAGTATTTCAACCACGATTCCGTGTTCTTCATCGGCAGGAACGTGGACTACGCGCTGGGACTGGAGGGCTCCCTGAAGCTCAAGGAGATCTCCTACATCCACTCCGAGGCCTACGCCTCCGGCGAGCTGAAGCATGGCACCATCTCCCTCATCGAGGACGGGACGCTGGTGCTGGCGCTGGGTACTTACGGCAAGCTCTTCGACAAGGCCATGAGCAACGTGGTGGAGGTCAAGAGCCGCGGCGCGGATGTGCTGGCGCTGGTGACGGAGGATCACGAGGAGGAAATGGGCAAGGTGGCCAACGGCCTTATCACCATTCCCGCTACCGACGAGCTGCTGCTGCCGTCGCTGGGCGTAGTGCCCCTCCAGCTGTTCGCCTACTACGTGGCCCTCCAGCGCGGCTGCGACATCGATAAACCGCGCAATCTCGCAAAAAGCGTTACGGTGGAATAAAAAACAGCCCGTCGCAGCCGCGCTGGCCGCGCCGGGTGGCGCGTACAAGCATTTTGGCGCAGCCAAAATCTTGGCGGAGGGGCGGCTTTGCCGTCCCGAGCATTAAAATCAAATAGGGGTCCCCACGGGCTATGCCCGTGGGGGGCTGCGGCATCGATAAACCGCGCAATCTCGCAAAAAGCGTTACGGTGGAATGATTCCGCGCACGCCGATATGAAAAAACACCGCCGGGCGGAGAAAAAGTTTGATGAACTTTTTCCCCGCCCGGCATTGCTATTGTGCCGGACAGGCGCTATACTGGACACAGAACAAGGCAGAGTAGGATCACGCGTGTTGTCCCCTCATGGGGCCAGTGCCAGCGGGACGGGGAGTTGTCCGCCGGACGAAAAGCGATTTGCTTGCAGTGCGTGCTTCCGCATCCCGCTGCCGCATAAGCGGAGCGTTTGATCTCCTCCTTTGTGCGGCGTTTCCCGTTACGGGACTGCCGAATACACAAAGGAGGATTTTTTATGCAGCTCTACAAGACCCCGTTTTCCCGTGCCTACTGGCGGGACGCGCTGGCGGACTTCAAAAAGGTCCGCACGCTGGTATTTTCCGCCCTGATGGTGGCGTCCTGCGTGGCGCTGTCCTATTTGCAGTCTGTGCCCATCGTCAACAACATTAAGATCACATGGGGCTTTCTGGCCCGGGCGCTGTGCGGGATGGTGGGCGGCCCGGTGAACGCCGTCGTTTTCGGCGTGGTGGAGGATACAGTGAGCTACCTCTGCAACCCCGCCGGCGGCGCGTATAACCCCTTTTACATCATCACCACCGTGTTGGGTGTGATGACTTATGCGCTGCTGCTCTACCGGACGCGGGTGACGGTGTGGCGCATCATTCTGGCCAAGGCACTCACCAATCTCCAGAACGTGTTCCTCGGTTCACTGGGCACCTATCTTTTCTACTCTACCAAGGGCTATTGGGTCATCGTAGGCGGCAGCGCCGTCAAAAACGCCATCATGTGCCCGGTGCAGAGTGTCATGCTGATCATCCTGTTCGGCGCCATGATGCCCATCCTTGTCCGCATGGGCCTGATGCCCGCCGAAGCGGACGGGCTGGGGACCTCCCGGCTGGCGGACCGGCTCCGGGGCAATAAGGCCGGTCAGGCATAACAAAAATCATGTCCGCATACCTTCTGGAAAGAGGGGGGTGCGGACATGTCATTTCTGGAGAA
>CAKUKL010000155.1 GCA_934662925.1 uncultured Oscillospiraceae bacterium
ACGAGATCTCAAAAGCCTGCTCCAGAATGGGGTTCCAGATGAGGATATCACCGTTGAGCGCCCAGTCGTCATAGTCCGGGGCACGGCCGTCGTGGGGCTTGCCCGACTTCAGCGCGCCGCCGATGCCCATAAGGAAGGTGGTGGGATGATCCTTCACCCACGCGTTCTCCCGCTCTTTGGGGGCGAGGTCGGGCCAGAGGTCCTCCAGTTCCTGCGCGGTGACAAAGGACACCTTCCCGTCCACCGGCGGCAGGGCGGTGAGGGCCGGGAACACCGACCGCAGGGTGGTCTGGGTGTCCCGCAGAGCGCCCACGATGGTGCGCACCGTGTCCTTGAGGTACGTCTCGTTCCGGTCCCGGGGGGCCAGCACCTTTTCCCAGTCCCACTGATCCACGTACACGGAGTGGAGGTTGTCCAGCTCCTCGTCCCGGCGGATGGCGTTCATGTCGGTATACAGCCCCTCGCCCACGGAGAACTGGTAGCGGTACAGGGCCAGCCGCTTCCATTTAGCCAGCGAGTGGACCACCTGCGCGTCCCGCCCGGCGTCGGGAATGTCAAAGGACACCGCCCGCTCCACGCCGTTCAGGTCGTCGTTCAGGCCGGTGGAGGCTTCCACGAACAGGGGCGCGGACACCCGGCGGAGGTGAAGGGCGCCGCCCAGATTGTCCTCGAACAGGCGCTTCAAAAGGCCGATGGCCTTCTGGGTATCATAGAGATTCAGGCAGGGGGCGTACCCCTGCGGGATCACGGTATGCAGCATAGCTTTACTCCTTTGCTCTGCTAAATTTTTACCATTATACGACACTCGCGTAAAATTTGCAATTCAAATTGTGTTTCCCTTCACAAAATGCTATAATATCCACAAACAGGCTGATATAGTAGGAACGTGACCTCAGCCCTTTTCCCGCGAAAAACCGGAGCGGCTCCGGCCCTCCCCGAAGAATGACAACACAAAGGAGACTATCCCATGGTCGAACATTTTGAAGAAAAGCTCAACGAATACGCCCACCTGCTGGTGGAGGTGGGCATGAATCTCCAGCCCGGCCAGCTCCCCCGCATCGCAAGCCCCGTGGAATGCGCGCCGCTGGCCCGGCTGTGCGTGCAGGCGGCGCTGGACGCCGGGGCCCGGGACGTGCTGGTGGAGTGGACCGACGACTTCGTCACCCGCCAGCGCTACCTCAAGGCCGGGGACGAGGCCTTTACCGTGTTCCCTGACTACATGAAGGAAAAGTTTGACTGGATGCTGGAGCAGGAATGCACCGCCCTGTCCATCATCGGCTCCGACCCCGAGGTGCTCCTCGGCGTGGATCCCGCCCGCATTCAGGCGTGGCAGCGGGCCTCCGCCGAGCCCACCAAGCCGTGGTACGACGCCATGATGGCCAGCCGCTTCCAGTGGTCCATCGGCGCCCACCCCACCAGAGCGTGGGCGGAAAAGGTGTTCCCCGGCAAGAAAGGAGACGAGGCCATCGACGCCCTGTGGGACGCCATCTTCTCCGTCTGCCGCATCACTGGGGACGGCAAGGCCGTGCGCGCTGGCGCGACCACGTGGAGTCCACCGCCCGACGGGCTAGGATCCTCAACGACTATCAGTTCAAGACCCTCCACTACACCAACAGTCTGGGCACCGACCTGACCGTCACCCTGCCGGAGCACCACATCTGGGCGGGCGGCAGCGAGAAGAGCGCCGCCGGCGTGGAGTTCGTGGCCAACATCCCCACGGAGGAGATTTTCACCGCGCCCCGCTGGGACGGCGTGGACGGCCGGGTGTATGCCGCCCTGCCGCTGGCGCTGGACGGCAACGTGGTCCGGGACTTCTATCTGGACTTCAAGGGCGGAAAAATCGTCAACGTCCACGCCGAAGAGGGCGAAGAGGTGCTGAAAAACTCCATCAACATGGACGAAGGCTCCTCCTACCTAGGCGAGGCCGCTCTGGTGCCCTTCGACTCTCCCATCCGCAACACCGGCATCCTCTTTTACAACACCCTGTTTGACGAAAACGCCTCCTGCCATCTGGCCTTTGGCGCGGCCTACCCCACCTGCGTGGAGGGGGCGGACAAGCTCAGCGCCGAGGAGCAGAAGGCCGCCGGGCTCAACCAGTCCATCAACCACGTGGACGTCATGGTGGGCACCGCCGACCTCTCCATCGTGGGCACCACCCACGACGGCCGGGAGGTACCGGTATTCGTAAACGGGAACTTCGCGTTCTAAACTTAACATCCGACCGCCGCAGAAATTCTGACAGGAGGTTTTATTCATGGACTACATGCGCAATTACGAACGCTGGCTCAGCTCCCCCGCCCTGTCCGACGGAGAGCGGGCCGAGCTCGCCGCCATCCGGGGCGACGAAAAGGAGATCGAGTCCCGGTTTTACGCCCAGCTGTCCTTCGGCACCGCCGGGCTTCGGGGCACCATGGGCGTGGGGCTGAACCGGATGAACGTCCACGTCATCCGCCACGCCACCCAGGCCTTCGCGCAGGTCATTCTGGACGAGAGGCCGGAGACGGCGGCCAAGGGCGTGGCCATTTGCTTCGACTGCCGGAACAACTCCGCCCTGTTCGCCCGGGAGGCCGCCTGCGTCATGGCGGCCAACGGCATCGGCGTCCGGCTGTTCGACGCCCTGCGCCCCACGCCGGAGCTGTCCTTCGCCATCCGGCACTACGGCTGCGCCGCGGGCATCAACATCACCGCCAGCCACAACCCCAAGGAGTACAACGGCTACAAGGTCTACTGGTCCGACGGGGCGCAGCTGCCCCCCCGGCACGCCGATCTGGTGGCTGAAAAAATGCGGGAGCTGGACGTGTTTGACTCCGTCCGCACCATGGACTACGACGCCGCCATGGCGGAGGGCCGCATCACCCTCATGGGGGAAGAAACGGACGAGCTGTTCCTTGCCAAAGTCATGGAGCAGGTCAACGACAAGGCCGCCGTGGACGCGGTGGCCGACCGCTTCACCATGGTCTACACCCCCTTCCACGGCACGGGGTACCGGCTCATCCCCGAAGCCCTGCGGCGGCTGGGCATGAAGCACGTCATCTGCGTGCCCGAGCAGATGGTCCTCGACGGCAATTTTCCCACCGTGGCCTCCCCCAACCCGGAAAACCCGGAGGGCTTCGCGCTGGCGGTGGAGCTGGCAAAGCAGAACGGCGCGGACTTCATCCTCGGCTCCGACCCGGACGCCGACCGGGTGGGCATCATGGTGCGCACCAAAAACGGCGAATTCCGCACCATCTCCGGCAACCAGACCGGCGTGCTGCTGCTGGACTACCTCATCGGGGCCAAGCGCCGCACGGGAAAAATGCCGGAAAAGCCCGTGGCCCTCAAGACCATCGTCACCACCGAGATGGCCCGGAAGGTGGCCGAGGACAACGGCCTTGCCTGCTACGACACCTTCACCGGCTTCAAGTTTTTAGCGGAGAAGAAGGACCAGCTGGAGCGGGACGGCGAGGGCACGGTCATTTTCTCCTACGAGGAGAGCTACGGCTACATGCTGGGCGACTATGTCCGGGACAAGGACGCCGTCACCGCCGCGCTGGCCCTCACCGAGATGGCCGCGTGGTACGCCGGGCGGGGCATGACGCTGTACGACGCCCTGCTGGCCCTGTATGAAAAATACGGCCATTATGGCGAGAAGACGCTGAATCTGGTAATGCCCGGGCTGGACGGACTGAAAAAAATGGCCGCCCTCATGGCGGGCCTGCGGGCAGCCCCCCCGGCGGACATCGGCGGCGAGACCGTCGTCCGGCGGAAGGACTATCAGGACGGCTCCGTGGTGGACGTGTCCACCGGCGGGCGCTCGGAAATGGCGCTGTCCGGCTCCAACGTCCTACGGTACGAGCTGGCGGACGGAACGTCCGTCATCGTCCGCCCCTCCGGCACCGAGCCGAAGGTAAAGGTCTACATCCTCGCCCGGGGCGAAAGTCAGGCGGACTGCGGCGATAAGATCTCGCGGTACGCCGCCTGGGCGGAAAAACTGAAAAAATAAAGAAAAGAGAGGGCGGAAGCCCTCTCTTTTCTTTATTTTCCTGTCCGCAGGAAGCGGAGCGGAGGGTTTTCGCCCCTCAGGGCGACATCCTTTTTGTACGCACAAAAAGGATGCAAAAAAGCGCTTAGGGGGAAAACGCGGTCGGCTCCGATCGCAAAAGGCGCGTTCTCGCTCATAGCGTTTTCCCCCTAAGAACCCCAAGGTTTACGGGGGTGCAACCAAGAAGTGCGTCCGTCTATTTCCGGCGCGAGGTAATAGGACACGCGAAACCGCTGATTATCGCTGCCGCTCCAATGGAGGTTGTTAAAGTTTGCTGGGCCAACCGTAGGCGCCTGCGCTGTCGGTTTGCTTGTGGGTGCGACAGTTCTGCCGAGCGCAAACCTTACAGACCCGCACCAGAGCAGCGGCAGCGGAAATAGAACGGCGGCGTCTTACTGAAGGAGTTTCCTTCCATCAGTGGCAGAAGACCAAAAGATTTTGACGCACCCCTTCGGCGTATTTTCTTTGGCGGTTCGACACCGTTTCTTTTGTACGCAATCAAAAGAAATGGGG
>CAKUKL010000156.1 GCA_934662925.1 uncultured Oscillospiraceae bacterium
ATTGCAGGCAACTGAGCTTCACACCGTCACAGTAGGCGGTGAAGTGGTCGATGACCAGAATGTGGACGGCGAAGCACAGGGCGCACACCAGCAGCAGCAGGTCGCCGGGCGCCAGAGAGAAGTCACCCTTGATGCACAGCAGGTACAGCGCCGCCACGGACAGCACCACCGGCAGGGTGATCTGGAGCCACTGGGGCAGTTCGTACTTCTGCTGATAGTCAAACTCCTTCAGGATGCCCGCTTCCTGCTGCTCCAGAATGAGCTGACCCAAATCGCTGTGGAACACGGACAGATCGGCCAGCGCGTGGCGGCGGACGCTGCCGTCCTGCAATTTGACAGTGAGTACGCCGCTGTCGCTGACGGAAAAGGCGGAGACCTCCTCGTTCCGGAAATAGGTGACAATCTGGGAGTACTCCACATCGTCCTGCCCGTTCCGGCTGCTGAATGCCGCCACCATCCACAGCAGCAGCGCCACAATGACCATGTAAAAGGCCAGGTCTCTGAGGTTAAGTTTGCGCTTCAAATGACCACAGCTCCTTCGTGGGGAAAATTTTGTCTGTTTTCGCCGCGATTACAGCGGCTTAACCGCCGTATACCTCGGGTTTCAAAATGCCAATATACGGAAGATTACGGTATCTCTCGTCGTAGTCAAGGCCATAGCCCACCACGAAGGCGTCGGGGATGGTGAAGCCCTTGTAGTCGGCCTCGATGGGCTTCGCCCGGCGCTCGGGCTTGTCCAGCAGGGTGCAGATCTTGATGGACGCGGGGTGACGGGCGTTGAGGATACGCCGCAGATAATAAAGGGTATTGCCGGAGTCCAGAATGTCCTCCACGATGAGCAGGTCCCGGCCCTCGATGGAGTCGGACAGGTCCTTCCGGATCTCTACCTGACCGGAGCTGGAGGTGCCGGAGCCATAGGACGACACCGCCATGAAATCCACCGTCAGCGGCAGCTTGATCTGCCGGGTCAGGTCGGCCATGAAAATGTAGGAGCCCCGCAGCACCGACGCCAGCACCGGGGTCTTGCCCGCGTAGTCGGCGGTGATCTGTGCGCCCAGCTCGGCCACCCGCTTCTGAAGCTCTTCCTCCGTAAACAGGATCTTCTCCACATCTTGGATCATAATTTCTTCTCCTCCGTCAAAATAATATGCAGCGCCGGCTCTCCCGGCCGGGCCAGATATTCCGCGTCCGGGCCGAAGCCCCCCAGCGCCGCGGCCTTCCCGCCGCAGGCCAGCACCGGGAGCCGCTCCCGCGTATTCAGCGGTATTTTTGCGTCGATCAGCAGTTTTTTGACCGTTTTTTCCGGCCTTCGGCCCAGCCGCAGCCGATCCCCCGTCCGCCGGGGACGGACCGTGTAGTTTTCCGGTCTCAGGTAAAATTCACTGGGGTTGACATACGCCTTGCCGGGGCATACCGCCGGAGCGCACTCCAGCGTCCAGTCTCCCCAGCGGGCAGCGCCCTCCGCCAGCGGGATCTCGGGCAATATCTCCGCCGGTGCGCCCGGGGAAACGACCAGCCAGCTGTACTCCCGCCGGACCGTTCCGCCGGGCACATCCAGTCGGGCCGACGGGTCGTCCGACGCCGCCAGTGCCAGCATTCCCTCCAGATGGACGGCCTGTCCGGCCAGCCCCGCCCGCTCCAGCAGCCGCTCCGCCGCCCGCAGGGCAATGGGCCGTGGGCCTTCCGCCAGCGCCGGCGCCGGAATGGCCCAGCCGTCTGGGCGGCGCTCCGCGCTCTGGAGCAGCAGCTCTCCCTGCCGGGAAAGCTCCTCCTCGTCCGCCCGGAGCCGAAAGGCCGCGGCGGCAATGTGAGCCGCCGCCTGCGGGTTTAGCTGCTCCAGCAGGGGAATGAGCTGATGGCGTACTTTATTTCTGGTATAGGCGTCGTCGCCGTTGGTCTCGTCGTCCACGTAGGGGACGGCGTTTTCCGCAAGATATGCTTCAATTTCCTCCCGGCTCACCGCCAGCATGGGCCGGACGATCTTCCCCCGGTGCTCCGGGATGCCGGACAGCCCCCGCAGGCCGCTGCCCCGGACGAGGTTCATGAGCACCGTCTCCGCGTTGTCCCCGGCGTGGTGGCCGGTGGCGATGAGGGCGCAGCCCTCCCGGGCCGCCGTCTCCTCCAGAAAGCGGTAGCGCATCCGCCGGGCGCAGTCCTCCACCCCCAGCCCCAGCCGGGCGGCCTCCGCCGCCACGTCGCCGGAGCCGACGGTCAGCGGCACCCCCCGCAGGCGGCACTGCTCCCGGACGAAATCCGCGTCCCGCCCCGCCGTGGGCCGGAGCCGGTGGTCGTAGTGGGCCGCACGGTGTAGCCGCCCGACTCCGCCCCTTCCAGCAGGCGGCACAGCAGATACATGGAATCCCGCCCGCCGGACAGGGCGCACAGCACTGCCGCCCCCGCCGGGATCAGATCATAGCGAAACCGCTCCGCCATCAGTATTCCTCTTCGTCATAATTATACGCCAGATTACGGAACGTCGTAAATTCAGGCCGCCATTCCAGCATGACCGTCCCGGTTTCGCCGTGGCGGTTCTTGGCCACGATGCACTCGGCGATGTTGGGGTTCTCCGTGTCATCCTCGTAATAGCTCTCCCGGTAGATGAACATGACGATGTCGGCATCCTGCTCGATGGCGCCGGATTCGCGCAGGTCGCTGAGCATGGGCCGCCGCTGGCCCGCCGACCGGCTCTCGTTGGCACGGGACAGCTGGGACAGGCAGATGACGGGCACGTTCAGCTCCTTGGCCATGAGCTTGAGGGAGCGGGAGATGTCGGACACCACCTGCTGGCGGTTGTCGCTGTTCCGGGTGGGCCCTCCGGCGGACTGCATCAGCTGGAGGTAGTCGATGATGACCAGCCCCAGATCTTTGATCCGGCGGCACTTGGCGTTCATGTCCGCCACCGTCAGGGAGGAGTCGTCGTCGATATACACCTTGGCCTGACTGAGGGCGGCCACGCCCATGGCGGCCCGGGCCCATTCGTCGTTTCCGCTGATGCGGCCGGTCATGAGCTTTTTGTTATCGATGAGACACTCGGTGGACAGCAGGCGCAGGCCCAGCTGCTCCCGGCTCATTTCCAGTGAGAAAATGGCCACGTTTTTCCCCGAGTGCTTGCCCGCCTCAAGGCCGATGTTGAGGGCCAGCGAGGTCTTGCCCATGCCGGGCCGGGCGGCGAGGATGAGCAGGTCGGAGTTGTTCAGGCCGGAAATGCGCCGGTCAAGGTCGATCAGGCCGGTGGAGATGCCGGGAAACTCGTCTCCCTGAGCCTGCCGCTCCTTGATGGTCTCCCACACGGAGGCCATGACGCCGGAGATGTGCTCCATGCCGTTGGAGGAGCGCCCCTGCCGGATGGCGTAGATGCGCTGCTCCGCGGCCTCGAGGATCTGGCTGGCGGTGCCGGACTCGCTGCGGACCATTTCCGTCAGCTCGCCCGCCGTCTCGCCCACCCGGCGCAGCAGCGCCTTGTCCCGGACGATGTCCGCGTATTCCAGCACGTTGGCGGCGGTGGGGGTGATCTCCATGAGCTGCCGCAGGTAGGCCACCGACGTGTTCTCGTCGTACACGCCCGCCTGCTTCATCCGGTCCAGCACCGTCACCGGGTCGATGGTCTCGAACCGGCTGAACATGGCGTACAGCACCTCGTAGATCTCCCGGTTCTGCCGCATGTAGAAGTCGTCCGGCCGCAGCCGCTCCACCACGTCCGCCACGCAGCGGTCGTCGATGAGCATGGAACCCAGCACCGCCTGCTCCGCCTCCACGCTGTGGGGCAGCTGACGGCTTACCAATTCGTCCACAGAGATCCCTCCTTCAAGCATCATTTCTTTCGTGAAAGAAATGATGCAAAGGGCAAAGCCCTTTACCGCTGATTCTTTTGCGAACGCAAAAAATCCAAAAAGTCAAAGGCGGAGCCTTTGAAGCGAATTCGCCGGAAGTCCGGCAAGCGTCAGGTTTCGCCTGACGGCGAGTTCCTTTCTGTATGAACAGAAAGGAACCAAAGAATCACTTAGGGAGAAAACGCGGATTCGACTTTCCGAATTCGCCGTTACTCCGGCGAAACTGAGTGGTGCGTCCTGCGGACGCTCCGCTGGGGTAACTTTCTGTACGCACAGAAAGTTACCAAAGAAGCGCACAGGGGATAATCCCCTGTGTACCCCTTAAAAGGGGTCTGGCATAGTTTTGTTCTTGCGATGCCGCAGAAGTTGTTCCGACTACTTCGGTAAGACGCAGTTCTTCTATTTCCGCTGGCGCTGCGCTGGTGCGGACTTACAAGAGGTGCGCTCGTTAGCGCCGCCGCACCAATGGCAAAGCACCATGTAGGCGCCTATCTGGGGCCGAACAGTCTATAACAACCACCATTGAAGCGGCAGCGATAATTAGCGGCTTCGTGTGTCCTGTTACCCCGCGCCGGAAATAGACGGACGCACTACTTGCTTGCGCTCTCGTAAAAATCGGGTTCTTAGGGGGAAAACGCTATGAGCGAGAATGCGCCCTTCGCATTCGAAGTCGAATCCGCGTTTTCTCCCTAAGCG
>CAKUKL010000157.1 GCA_934662925.1 uncultured Oscillospiraceae bacterium
GCCTTGTCCTCACCGAGTACAACCCCGAGTTCACCGTCGAGCAGATCCAGGCCGCCACCGAGGCCACCCTGATCATCAGCCCCGACCTGAAGAGCATGGTGTAATTTCCGCCCTTTGCGAACATAATAATGCAGAAAATCCCCGGACATATGTCCGGGGATTTTTTTATTTAATCCGCCATCGTCCCGACGGGACCGAAGTTTATACCGTTCCGGTCGGTGGTGACCTCCTGCACGAACACCGTCACGCCGCCCTTATTGTCGGTGACGGTGAGGGTGAACTGCGCCAGCTTGCCGTTTTTCAGTCTCATGGAGTAGCTCTTGCCCGTGCCGAACAGCCAGCTGTCGCTGTCCGTCTGCTCCAATAGCGTCAGCGTCTCCCGGAACTTCTCCTCGCCGCCGATGGTGACCGCCAGCTCCGCCTGCGTGGGCCAGAGCAGCTCCGGATAGGCGGAGCCAACGATCACGCCGGAATCGTTCTCCGCCACCACGGTGGACAGGTCCAGCCCGTCGCTGATCTGGAACATGGCGGTCAGGCTGTCGGTCCAGAGGCCGAAGCTCTCCCGAGCGAAGCCGTACACCGGGGTCATGGCCTCCTCCTGAAGAACGCCGTCCTCTCCCTGCCAGCGGAAGATCACCTGCGCGTCGGTGCCCATGGGCAGCTCCAGCCGCCCGGAAAACTCCGGGCCGTCCAGCCAGCCGGTGACTTGGCTCTCCGTCTGGCCGTTCTCCTCCCAGCATAGGGTAAATTGCCCCTTCGTGCCGGGGGCGTAGCTCTTCAGCGCCGCCGACAGGGCCAGCGTCACCGTCTCCTGTTCAAGGTCGAAGTCGGCAATGCTCCAGTCGGAGCGGCTGAGCTGGCTGCCCTGCTCACTCAGGATGTCCTTCACCTGATTGCTGATGTCGTTGATCTGTCCGGCCACGCTGTCCTGCATATCGTAGATCTGCCGGTTCAGGCTGCTGATATCCCGCCGCATGTCGGTGAGCTTTCCGGTAAGCCAGATCCCGGCCCAGAGCACCAGCACCAGCCCGGCGCACCCGCCGGCGGCGAGCCACAGGCGGCGCTTTTTCCGGGCGGCGGCATCCCGGCGGTCGATCTGTTCGCCGTACCGGCGCAGGATCTCCTCCAACTTTTCCTCATCCACGGCGGGCGGTGTGGAAGTCTCCTCCGGTTCCGGGCCGTCCTCTTCCACCCCCAGCAGGCTGCCGAGGGTGACGCCGAACAGGCGGCTCATGGCGATGAGGGTGTCCAGCTCGGGTACGCCGCTGTCGCCCTCCCACTTGCTCACCGCCTGACGGGATACGCCCAGCTTTTCTCCCAGCCCCTCCTGTGACAGGCCCGCCTGACGGCGCAGCTCCTGAATCCGTTGTCCTAATGTCACAAGGCATTCCTCCTTACGGCTCCATCCTACCGGACGGCGGCCCGCGCCGCAACCATTCCGCCGTTTCTTTTTGTCAACGGAGCGTTGCGGGGGCGGTTTCAGCCCGCCAGACGGCCCTTGATGACGGAGAGCAGTTCCTCTGTGAGCAGCTTTTCCTGACTGGTGAGGCAGGTCACGTTCCGCCCCACCCGCACCACGAGGGCGGAGCATCCGTCATCATCCTCACCGTACCACGCCTCATCCGCCCAGTCAAGGTCCACCGGCTCCATGGCCGTCACGCGGATACCGTCCCGGAAGCTGGACAGGCTGTGGTTCGCCGTCATGACCTCCTCCACCTTGCTCCGGGCCAGCGCCCTCGCCATGCCCGTAAAGGGGCAGCGGTAGGTCTCACAGCCGACGTGATGTTCGCCGATGTAATCGTCCACCTGCCACCGCTCCCCCGCCGGGGTCAGAGTGTGAAGGATCCAGTAAAACACCCGGTCCTCCGCCGTACCCAGATCCTCCGCCCGCACCACGGGCTTGTCCGCGAGGGCAGCATACTCAGTTTCCGCTCGAGTCTCCCCTTTCCGGTAACTGGACCACTCGCCGAAAGGGGTAACTGCCGTTCCAACGCCCACCAGCACCGCGGCGGCAAGGCAGATGATGCCCAGCTTCATGGAGTTTTTCCGCTCCCGGGGAAAAATATCCCGCTCCAGCGTAAAGCTCCGGTAGACGGCGTACAGGCCCCAGCCCGCCAGCACGATCAGCAGGGACACCGGCGCGCTGGTGGAGGTGAGCAGCGCGTCCAGCACCGCGCACAGCACCAGCAGCACCCCGCCGATGAACGAAACTGCCCGGGTGACGGCATTGACCCACATGATCCACGGCCGGGGCTGGCACAGACCGTTCCGGTTCCGGACGAGGGCGGCGAAGAAGTCGATGAGCTTCCACAGCGCCGTCAGCCCCCACACCGGCAGGAGGAAGAGCAGACTGGCCGTGATCCACTTCTCGTACAGGCTATACCGCATGGAGTGCCAGAACCGCTCGAGGCCATTGCCCCGGGAGCCGCCCATAGCCCAGATCACCAGGGCATAAAAGGCGATCCATGCCGCAACGATCAATGCCGAAAGTATTGTTGACTTGATATAATACTTATTGTAATTCTTTTTCTCCATCTCCGGGTCGGTCTGGATAGGTGTGGGCCGCAAGCCGGGCCGGGAGCAGAACAGATACATCCCGTTGGTCTGGCTCACCAGATCCCAGCCGCCCTCGGCGCACAGGCCCAGATACTCCTCCGTGTCCTCCCGCTGGCGCTTGCCGTCCACCAGATCCACGCACCAGCGCAGGTCGTCCCGCTCCGCCCGGACGAACCGGCCCCCCAGCAGACCCACCCGGTCCAGTTTCCAGCCACGGGCCGCCTGCTCGTTGAGATAGCGCTCCACGCCCTTGAAATCCCCGGTGCAGAAATTGAAGAGGGTATGCTTCACGTTCCTCATGTCATCCGCGCTCCTTTCCTGTGTCCTCCGTGCCGTCCATTTGGCCGAATACCGCCGCTCCGTCCGCCACCTGCCGCCGGAGCCGCTCATATTCCCGCTCCAGTGTCTCCCGCCCGGCGGCGGTGAGGCGGTAGATCTTCCGGGTGTCCTCCACCCGGTCGAGGGTGATGAGGCCCTCCCGTTCAAACCGGCCCAGCAGGGTGTACAGCGTCCCCGGGCCAAGCTCCAGCCGCCCCCGGGACAGCGTCCGCACCCGCTCCATGATGGCGTAGCCGTGGCCCGGCTCATGGAGGGCCAGCAGAAGGTAGTACATCTGCTCGGTCAGCGTTTCCAGTTTTCCCCGCGCCATGGGCTTCACCACCTTGTATCGAATATTGATATAGCGTACCTGTATGTTATATCAATATTCGATATAAGTCAAGCAAAAAATGAGCCGCCCGGATCGGGCGGCCCGTTTCACCGTATTTTTCACTCTCCCGCCGCCGTGCGCAGGATCTTTTCCACATCCGCCTTTTCCGCGTGGCCCTCAAAGACCTTTTCCCCGTCCACGTACCACGTGGGGACATAATAGTAGTCGTGGGCGTCGGCAAATTCCGTCTCCCGGCTCTCATCCACGATGCGGATGGGGATGTCCTTCCACGCGGGGTGTTCGGCCAGCAGCTCCTCCTGACACCGGAGGGCCAGCCGGCAGTGGGGACAGCCGGGGAGGATGAACATGAGAATATCTTTCATGGCAAGGCCTTCTTTCTTTTGTCTGTGGCTTTAGTTTACCACAAAATTGTGGTATGATGGAGATGATTTTTCAGGCGCGGGAGGAATTTGCGTGACACATGAGGACTATATGCGCCGGGCGCTGGAGCTGGCCCGGGAGTGCCTTGCCGACGGCGACGTGCCGGTGGGCTGCGTCATCGCCGCCTCGGACGGGCGCATCGTGGGCGAGGGGCGCAACCGCCGGGAGGCGGACGGAAACGCGGCGGCCCACGCGGAGATCGAAGCCATTACCCGGGCCTGCCGCACACTGGGGAGCTGGCGGCTCACCGGCTGCACCCTGTATGTGACGCTGGAGCCCTGCCCCATGTGCGCCGGGGCCATCATCAACGCCCGCATCGCGGCGGTGCGCTACGGCGCCCGGGAGGAAAAATCCGGCTGCTGCGGCTCGGTGCTCAACCTGTTTGAGGAGCGGTTCAACCACCGGCCCCGGATCTACGGCGGCCTGCTGGCGGAGGAGTCCTCCGCTCTGCTGGCGGAATTTTTCCAGCGCCTGCGGTAAAAATCTCCGCACAGCCGCCGTATTTTGCGGAAATTTCGCTCCGGCGGCGGGATTTTTCAAAAAAATCTTTGGATTTAATACTTTTGTAACATCTTCTTACGAACTTTCGTAACGATTGGCCTTTATATTGATACTTGCAAGAGATATCCTTTCTTTTTCATTCTATCCTCCATCCTTTGAACCGGGGCCAAAAGCCCCGGTTCGCTTTTTTATTCAAAGGGCTTCGCCCTTTGGGGAACGATTTTTCTCGACCCCATTCTCGGGATAGAATTCGCCGTTACTCCGGCGAAATAGAGTGGTGCGTCCTGCGGACGCTCCGCTGGGGTGACTTTTCGTTCGTGCGAAAAGTCACCAAAAGCACGCACAGGGGATAATCCCCTGTGT
>CAKUKL010000158.1 GCA_934662925.1 uncultured Oscillospiraceae bacterium
CATCGCGGGAGGGCAGGGATGTGCGCAATATGAAGCGCGAAATGGAACAGGTGGACGGCGTCAAATATGTGCTGTCGCTGGAAAGCGTGGTCGGCAGCCGCGTGCCCGAGGAGGTACTGCCCGATTCCGTGCGCTCCATCCTCAAGAGCGACCGCTGGGAGCTGATGCTGATTAACTCCGAATACAAGGTTGCCAGCGACGCGGTGAACGATCAGATCGACAGCCTGAACGCGATCCTGAAAAAGTACGATCCCTCCGGCATGCTGATTGGCGAAGCGCCCTGCACCAAGGATATGATCGAGACGACCGGCCACGACTTCCAGGTGGTCAACGCCGTGTCCATCGTGGCCATCTTCATCATCATCGCGCTGGTGGAGAAGAGCATCTCGCTGCCCTTTATCCTCATCGCGGTCATCGAGCTGGGCATCTTCATCAATCTGGGCCTGCCCCACTATCTGGGCCAGTCGCTGCCCTTCATTGCTCCCATCTGCATCAGCACCATCGAGCTGGGCGCCACGGTGGACTATGCCATCCTGATGACCACCCGGTACAAGGCCGAGCGGGCTGCGGGGCAGGGGAGCCGCGACGCCGTCATGACGGCCCTGCGGGTGTCCACGCCGTCCATCATCGTCAGCGGTCTGGGCCTGTTCGCCGCCACCTTCGGCGTGGCCCTCTACTCCAATATCGACATCATCAAATCCATGTGTATGCTCATGGCCCGGGGCGCCGTGGTCAGCGTGCTGCTGGTGCTGTTCGTGCTGCCTGCGTTGCTGATCTTGTGCGACAAGGTCATCTGCAAGACGACGCTGGGCATGCGCGCGCTGCCCGCCAAGGCTGAGAACTGACAGGGAGGTACATCTGACATGAATAAAAATCGCATCATTGCCCTCGCGCTGGCGTTGGCCCTTGTGGGCGGCGCCGCGGGGGTGACCGCTTACGCCGTATCCAGCGGCGAGGCGCAGCAGGCCGCCGCCGCGGAGGACGAAGCCGCCTCCGCCTCCGTGCGGGATCTGGAGGCCGGTCCGGTGACCAAGGACGAGACGGTGTATGTCATCGCCAACGCCGACGGCAGCGTGGAAAAGGTCATCGTCAGCGACTGGCTGAAAAACACGCTGGGTCAGGCCACGCTGAACGACCGTTCCGAGCTCACCGGCGTGGAGAACGTCAAGGGCGACGAGACGTACAGCGACGGCGCGGACGGCGCGAAGGTCTGGGACGCGCAGGGCAACGACATCTACTATCAGGGCACCATTGAAAAGGCCCTGCCCGTGGAGATGAGCATCACCTATCTGCTGGACGGCAGAGAGATCGCCCCGGCGGAGCTGGCCGGGAAGAGCGGCCGGGTGACCATCCGCTTCGACTACGAGAACCGCCAGTATGAGATGGTGACCATCGACGGCAAGGAAGAGAAAATTTACGTGCCCTTCGCCATGCTGACCGGCGTGCTGCTGGACAGCGACCGCTTCACCAACATCACCGTCACCAACGGTAAGCTCATCAACGACGGCGACCACACCGCCGTGGTGGGTCTGGCCTTCCCGGGCCTGCAGGAGGATCTGGGGCTGGACGCCGACAAGCTGGATATCCCCGGTTATGTGGAGATCACCGCTGACGTCACCGACTTTGAGCTGACCACCGCCGTCACCGTGGCCACCAACTCCGTATTCAACGATCTGGACGAGGACGCGGCGGACGGCTTCAACCTCGACGAGCTGAACGAGTCCCTCGATAAGCTCACCGACGCCATGGATCAGCTCATCGACGGCTCCTCCGAGCTGTACGACGGCCTGTGCACCCTGCTGGAGAAGTCCGGCGACCTGTCCGACGGCGTGGATCAGATCGCCAATGGCCTAAACCAACTGGTCGCTAACAACGACAGCCTGAACGGCGGCGCGAAGCAGGTGTTCGACACCCTGCTGGCCGAGGCCAACACCCAGATTGCCGCCTCCGGCCTTGAGCTGCCCGCCATGACCGTCAGCAACTATTCCGAGGTCCTCACCGCCGTGCTGGCCCAACTGGACGAGCCGGGTACCTATGCCGAAGCGCAGGCCCGCAAGCAGGTGGAGGCCGCCGTCCGGGCGCAGGAGGACACCATCCGGGCCGCCGTGACTCAGGCCGTGGAGCCTGTTGTGAAGGAGCAGGTCACCGCCGCAGTGCAGGCGAACGTCTGGCAGCAGGTGCTGGCCGCCGCCGACCTGACGCCGGAGACCTATGACGCCGGCGTGGTTGCCGGAGCCATCAGCGCCCAGCAGCAGGCCATGCTCAAGGCCGCGCTGGAGCAGCAGATGGCCGGTCAGGCCGCTCAGACCGCCATTGCCCAGAATCTCGAAGCCCAGATGGCCTCCGACGAGGTGAAGGCCACCGTGGACGCCAAGGTGGAGGAACAGATCCAGACCATCACGGCGCAGAAGATGACCGATCCTGAGATTCAGGCTAAAATCACCGAAGCCACCGCGCAGGCTTCCGAGGGCGCGGCCAGCCTGCGGGCCCTCAAGCAGCAGCTGGACAGCTACAACACCTTCTATACCGGGCTTGCGTCCTACACCGCCGGTGTGACCGCCGTCCGTGACGGCGCGGTCAAGCTCCAGAGCAACATGCCCGCGCTCATCGAGGGTATCACCCAGCTCCGGGACGGGGCCATGCAGCTGTCCGACGGCCTCAAGGAGTTCAACGAGGAGGGCGTCCAGAAGCTGGTGGACGCGGTGGACGGCGATCTGGGCGGTCTCGGAGACCGGCTTCAGGCCGTTATCGACGTGTCCCGGAACTACAAGACCTTCTCCGGCATCAGCGACGACATGGAAGGCTCCGTGAAGTTCGTCTACCGCACCGAGGCCATCACCGCCCCGGAGACGGAGGAGCAGGCCGGTTAAACGCATGATTTGAAGCATCAACCCCCCCGGGCCGCATTTTGCGGCCCGGGGGGTTGCCTTTTTCGATCATATGCCCGTTCGGGAGCGTGGCCGCGCCCGCTTGACAAGGGCGTACCAATGATGTATGATTGGCGATACATAACGGATGGCGCAGAACGATTTTAGTTCAGCCCGGAAAATTGAAGAAACAAAATGCCAGACGCTCAGACGCAGTGCGAACCGAAAAATCGGTCCGTACTGTGTTTTTTATTTGGAAAGGCGACTGTCCGACATCGGTTTCCCCATGACCATGGAGGGGACCTGCGCCGCCCTCGTCAACGGCGGAATATGAAATTCAGGAGTGCTTTATGAAAAGTATCGTTGTATATGTACATGGAAAGGGCGGTTCGGCGGCGGAAGCCGAACATTATAAGGATCTTTTTCCGGAAAGTGAAGTGGTTGGCTTCGATTACCGCGCACAATCCCCGTGGGAAGCGAGAGCGGAATTTCCGCCGCTTTTTGCCGGGTTGCGGGAGCGCTGCGATTCCGTCACACTGATCGCGAACAGCATCGGCGCGTTTTTCTCGCTGTCCGCGCTGGACGAGACGCTGGTGGATGAAGCGTACCTCATTTCCCCGGTGGTGGACATGGAAAAGCTCATTGGCAGCATGATGATGTGGGCAGGCGTGACCGAACAGAAGCTTGCAGAAAAGCTGGAAATTCCTACGGAGTTCGGCGAGACGCTGTCGTGGGACTACCTCTGCTATGTGCGGGAGCATCCGATCTCGTGGCGGGTGCCCACCCGTATTCTCTATGGGGAGCATGACCACCTGACCTCGCCGGAAACCATAGCCTCCTTTGCGAAGCTGGTCGGCGCAGAATTGACCGTCATGTCCGGCGGGGAGCACTGGTTCCACACGGAGGAGCAGATGCGTTTTCTGGACGAGTGGATCATAAGTTCACACGGGAGAGAAAAAACATGACAAAAATCGAAACAAAACGCCTGTTTCTGCGGGAAATGACGCCGGAGAACTTTAACGCGCTGTACGCCGTGCTGGCCGATTCCGACATCATGCGGCACTACCCCTACACCTTCGACGAGGAACGGGTGCGGAACTGGATCCGCAAAAATATGGAGCGCTACCGGGTGTTCGGCTTTGGCCTGTGGGCGGTCTGCCTGCGGTCTACAGGCGAAATGATCGGCGACTGCGGGCTGACCATGCAGAGCGTCAACGGCACGATCCTGCCGGAGATCGGCTATCACATCGCCAAGACTCACCAGCGGCGGGGATATGCGGGAGAAGCGGCCCGGGCCGTCCGGGACTGGACGTTTTCCCACACGCCCTTCGGCATGGTGTATTCCTACATGAAAAAGGAAAATCTCCCGTCCGCCGCCGTCGCCCGCGCCAACGGGATGACGCTGATGGGCGAGTTCACCGACGACGAGGGCGAACAGACGGCGGTCTACGGGATCAGCCGGTGTGGGCAGGAGTGATAAAAGAAAAAAGGGCCGGAGCGGTACGCTCCGGCCCTTTGTGGATTTTGGAACCCAAAAAGAAAGACCAGCCGATCTGAAGTGCCCCCAAAAAGTTAGACAAATAATTTTAATAGAAGTTGTTCAAGCAGCCGAGAGGGCTTGCTGTCTGTGA
>CAKUKL010000159.1 GCA_934662925.1 uncultured Oscillospiraceae bacterium
CGGTACTCGCCGCAGACGTACTCGGCGGCGTTCTTCGTGTAGCCGGTGGGGCTGTCGATGGCCATGACGGCCTTGAGCTGTTCCAGCAGGTATTCCATATCCAGATCCATGATGAATCGCTCCTTATTTCGTAATGGAGCCATTATAGCACAGCGGATGGGCCGTTAACAGCCCATCCGCTGAAAAATCTGTGCCTTGTTCAGGAGAAGTCCGCCGCGTAGTAAGTGACGGGTTCCGGGGGTGTTTCCTTTGAGCCCTCTTCCAGATAGGGGTGGAAGCGCTCGTCCAGCGCGACGTACACCGTGTCGTAGGCGGGAATATCGCTGCCGTCTTCCCGGTTCAGGAAGGTACCGAGGGATTTGGCGATGGTGTTGGCCCGCCACGGCTCGTCCGGGTGGTAGGCCAGCAGGGCGGCGTTGAGCTCGCTGAGGGAGAAGCGCTCGAAAATAACGCGGGGGATGAAGTTGTCGTGATCGTTGCCGGAGGAGGTGAAGTTGAGGTCGTCCAGCAGCTCCTCGAGGGTGGCGTCTTCAAGGGCGTGGGGGAAGGTGAGGGATTCGCCGCCGGTGTACCGGCCGCCGCAGCGGTAGGTGCGGTTCGCGGCGTCGTAATAGAAGTCGGAGCCGATGTACCAGACGGACCAGCCCGCGTAGTTGCCCTCCGTCTCCGTGTCCAGCCCCGCGCCCGCCTGCCACTCGCCCGCCCGGGCGCTCATGGGGTCGCCCACGTCCAGATACAGGGCGTAGGTGGAGCAGAAGTTGGGGCAGGTATTGCCGAAGTAGTACTGGGTGACGGTGACGGACTTTACCGCGGCGTCCAGCGGTTTGCACTGCACCCAGTCGGGCAGGGCCTTGAGGTTTTCCACCACCTGACGGGTGTAGGCCAGCAGCACGCCCACCTCGGTGGTGGGGCCGTCGCTTGCGTCGTCCTCCGGCACGGCCACGTCAAAGGCCTGCTGGCGCAGGATGGTCTCGGCAATGTCGAGCAGCGTCTGGTAGACGGTCCGGCTGCTGTCCGGCCCGGAGGGCGGGGCGGCGGTCATCCAGCTGTCCGCGCCGTCCTGATGGAGGAGCACCAGATCGCTGTCCGACCAGCAGCGCAGCCACGTCTGCCCGTCGTCGGAGGTCATGGTCAGGGAGGAGCCGGAGGGGGCGCGGTCGGAAAAGACGGTGTTCCAGTCAAACCCGGCGAGGTAGTTCCCGGCGTAGTTCGTACACCAGCCGCCGCTGTCGCCGGGGGCGGCGCCGGAAAAGCTGACCTTGGTGACGCCGCCGTCGTCCACCTCCATGGTGAAGTCCAGATCGGAGGTGGTGCCCACGATGGCGGCGTACAGGTTCTTCGCCTGATCCGCCGGGGTGAAGCTGCCGGAATTGGCCCCGGTGATGGCCGCGCCCATGCCGTCGGCCCGGGACGCGCCCTTATCGGCGGAGTAGACGTCGCTGTACGCGGCGGAGTAGCTGTCCAGCCAGTCGGTGAAGTAGCGGGCGGTCACGTCGTCCGCGGAAAGGGAGGCGGTGGAGCAGTCCACGGCCTGACCCCCGTCGGCCTGCGCCTGAAGCTGGGCGTAGTATTCCGCCGCCGTCAGGTCGGTGTCCGGCAGAATGTAGTAGGGGTCGGTGTCCGTGCCGCCGTAGTAGAGCCGCTCGGCGCACCAGATGCCGCCCTCCCCCTGAGTGACGGGCTGGGAGAGCACCAGCGTCCACGTCTCGGCGTCGGGGTTCTCCGGGTCGTTATAGGGGTAGATGGTGACGTCCATGTGGTTGCCGCCGTAGCTGAAGTTGTCCACAAAGGGGGTGGCGGACATGTCGATGGGAGAAATGGCGGGGTCGGCGGCGAAGATGCCGTCCAGCCAGTCATACAGGATCTCTTCGACGCCCTCCACATCGGCATAGACCGCGTCGCTGAAGGGCATGTCGCTGGGGGAGCAGACTTCATAGATGTGCTGGCCGTCCCGGCCGGAGAAGCGCTGGCTGGTGACCAGATAGGACTCAAGGTAGGCGTCCTCAAACTGACCGTCGGTGAGCTGGCGCACGAAGCACAGCCGCCCCCAAGTGGGGTCATCGCTGTCCGGGTCGTAGTCGGCGGTCATGTAGTAGGCGGCCAGCGTGACGCCGTACCGGTTGGCTTCGCCCTTCACCACCGTTACCTTGTCCCGGAGGGATTCCGGCAAGTCGAAGAGGGGCGCGGAGTCGAAAGCGGAGGTGTCCGGGGTCTCGGTGGGGGCGTCCGGCGTTTCATCGGGGGTATCCGACGGTTTCGCGCCGCCGAAGGTGCAGCCCACCGCCAGCGCGGCGATGAGCAGGACGCTGACGAGGGTCACGGCGGTCATTTTAGGCTTTTTGGCGATGAGGGTCACACGCTCCCGGATGCTGCTGACACTGCCGGTCATGGTGGTGGCCGTCTCCAGCAGGGCGGAGGGGCGGCGTGACCCGGCGGCGATCATGCCCACCAGCGTCCGGCCGTAGCTCAGCCGTTCCGGCTCGCCCAGGCGGCGGATGGCGGCGGCGTCGCAGGCGGTCTCGCAGTCCTGCCGGGACAGACCGGCAGCGATCCACACCAGCGGGTTGAACCACTGGACGGCCAGACAGGCGCACCGCACCAGCGCCCACCAGTGGTCGAGGTGGCGGCGGTGGGTCAGCTCGTGGACGAGGACGTGGTCCAGATGGCCGGAGCCAAGGGCGGCGTCATTAAGGTAAACGGCGGGGCGGATCAGCCCGAACAGGCAGGGGGAGGGAAGGCCGCTCACCACGTACACCGGCAGGGGGCAGGGGACGGGCAGCTCCCCCTCGCAGGGGCGGCGGGAGCGCCGGAGCCGCAGAGCGAAGCGGAGGTTGACGAACAGGAACCACACGGCGGCCAGCCCCATGCCGGTGTACCAGACAATACGCAGGACGGCAAAGCGGTCATGGGTGACGGTGACGTCCAACCGGGTGTAGGGGTCGGCCCCGGCGGAGCCGCCCGCTTCCTGCGCGGTGGCCGCCCGGCTGCTGTCCAGATGAACATCGGTGACGTTCCAGCCCCAGTCCCGGGGCTCCTGAAGGGCGGCGGGGAGTTGGGCTTCGCTGCCGGAGGGCGTTCCGGCGGCGTAGGCCGTCTGGCGCTCGGTGGAATAGCGCACCGTCTCCACCGCTTCCGTGACGCCGGAGCGCTCCGCAAGGCCGGAGACGGACACCGGCGCGGTGAACAGAGATGTGGGGATGAGCACCCGCAGGGCGGCCAGTAGCCACAGCGCGTAGGTCAGCCGGGGGTCCATCCGGCCCCGGAGCAGTCGGCGCAGGAGCATGATGGCGGCGATGAGGGCGCAGGAGGACAGGATCCACGCGGTCATTTCGATCCCTCCTGTTCCTCCGCCTGCCGCAGCAGGGCGTAAAGCTCGTCCAGCTCGTCCCGGGAGATGGACTCGTCCCGGATAAGGGTGTTCACCAGCAGGCCCACGCTGCCGTCAAAGGCTTTGTCCAGCAGGGTGCGGGTCTCGGCGAGGGCGGCCTGCTCACGGCTGACGGCGGGAGAGAACACCTTGGCCTTGCCCTGAGTCTCGTGGCGGATGAGGCCCTTGGCCTCCATCCGGCGGACCATGGTGGAGGTGGTGCTCTTGGCCCAGCCCGGGGGGTCCTGCCCCAGCGTGTGGACCAGCTCCATGAGGGTGGAGGGGGCGCGCCACAGCACCTCCATCACCAGCCACTCGTTCTGGGTGAGAGAAAAAGCGTCTGTTTTCATCGGTTCAGCCTCCTTGAGGGTTACAGATGTCGTCCTTGCGCCCTCAGTATAGACAAAAGGGTTACAGTTGTCAACTACAAAATGGTTACAAAAGCGGTTACAAAACGCCGCCGCGGTGGAAATTTCCACCGCGGCGGCGCACGACTGTCAAAAAAGTTTCGCAGCGTTTCGCCGCTACGGTGGCGGAAAACACTTCTCGCCCCGCAAGGGTACAAGGGGTCCCCACAAGGCGGCAGCCTTGTGGGGAGAGGAGCAGGTCTGACATGGGTGAAGTTTTCCGCCTGCGGAAAACGGAACGTGATGTCAGGAACTGCGGCGGCGCGGATGAGAGCGAAAACGACGGATTTCTGAAGGTCAGAAGCCGTTCTGCTCCAGCAGGGCCCGGAGCAGCTCCTCATGCTCCCCGCACTGGGCGGCCAGATCCTGATAGAGCTCCGCCAGCGCCGTGTCCCCGGTGTCGGCGGCGGAGAGCAGGTACGCCTGCCCCCGCTGCTGTTCCGTCTGATAGGCCCGGCGGATGGCCCCTAAGTACGACGGCACCGCGGGGGCGGGAACCCGGTCGGCGGGCCAGAACCGCACGCCGGAGATGAGAAAATAGGCCGCCGCCAGCCGTCGGGCGGAGCGGAGCTTTCCCCCCGCCATGGCCGCCAGTACCCGGCCGCCCTGGGCGGCGGACCGGCGGGCCAGCTGCCGGTACAGCTGCCAGCACTCCAGCGCGTCGGTGATCTGCCGCTGGAGCCGCCCGCCGTATCCGGCGGAGGCGGG